>CAZDYY010000083.1:1618-7561 GCA_964509745.1 uncultured Legionella sp.
CTTGACCTTGAGCGCAAATTCATTCTGCGCACCGGCTGCGGCATTTTGCAAAACGTTGTACAAGGCTGGCATAGCTTGTTGCAATTTATACATGGGATAGCCTGCGACCGAACCTTTCAGATTATCAATAACGCCACCGGGAATATTGATCACGGATTTACGCATGTCCTGAAAAGTGTTGGTGATGGAAACTACCGGATTAAATCCGCTACAGGTAAATCCCATGTTTCCGTCAATATTGCCGCCAATGACGATGACCTGATCTTTGTTGACAGGGGGGATATAGAGATTTGATGAGCCGCCGAGCTTGTAATAGTAGTCTGATTCATTGGGCATGAATGAATCGGCAATGACGGCGGTTGAGGTTAAAGAAAGAAATAATGGCGTTATCTTAATCGTCTTTGCGAGCGTTAGCGAAGCAATCCAGTGGTTCAGAGTTTGGTGCTTCGAACCACTGGATTGCTTCGCTTCGCTCGCAAAGACGGAAAAACAGTTCATGGTGATGTCATTGAGTTTCATAATATTCCCCTAGCGTTTTTGAGGTTGACCAACTTGTGGATGTGACAGCTTCTTCAGAAGTTTTCCTGTATGCGGGATACAGCCGCGATATTTTCTCCAAACGACAAAGACATAATTGCCATTGCCTTCCTTGTCATCTTCGACTCCATAATCATTTGCATCACCCGGTATAAAGTTCCGATTGATTGGATATATCTCCTGCCAAATGGTGTTTTTCTCTTTTGGGTCATAGGTCACATTGGCAACAATGCAGTTTATTCCGCATGAGTTTTTAGTGCTTTTCGTCACATGTGGGCTGTTATGATTGGTGACGATATCAACAGCGTGAAGTGCAGCCACAATGGATGCGCGAAAGCGTGATGGTTGGGTTACACGCATCAAGCGCGGGATTTCATGCCCCCAAGTGCCAATGTCGTGATTGATTAATAAATGAGGATGCAACGCCATGTATGGAATTTCACCCATTTCGGTTCTGTCCATCACGGCATCCGCTTCACTGAGATAGTAAGGCATTCCAAAAGTGGTCTCGGGACGATGAGACAGATAGGGAATACGGTAGAATGCTGCCGGGCTTCCAATAACATCGATGACCCGGGTGCGCTCATCGTTTAGATGCATACTGGTTACTTGATTGGAATCATCACCAAATCCCAGAGGGAATCCGGTGGCTTTCATATAAACGTTTTGATACAGCGAACGATTGGCTGAGTTTTCAAAAAGCTTGCCAGCTTCAAACCAGGGGTTTTCTTCAGGCTTATTGGAAACAGTGACAATTAAATCCGGGAGGTATTGTTCGACTGAAGGCGTAGTTATAATTTTAGGGACAATTTTGCCGTCTACCCATGTGCAAATGCCGATGATTTTGTAATGACTGTTGCCGAACATTTTGCTGAGGACACGTACTGTCATTTGCAGTGTGTTGATAGGGTGGGGTGGTTCGGTGCTTTCGGCGTGCAGAATGGCAGTGTAAAAAAAGATACATGCAATTAATGTAGGTTGGGCCTTGGCCCAACAACGACGTTTAGTGGAATGCTTTTGTTGGGCCAAGGCCCAACCTACGTTAATCTTCATAAAAGCAGTCCTTTGAGGATTGATGGCGAGTTGCTTTGCTTTCCAAACGTTCTGCAACAATTTCTGCTGCCTTCAACACGTCATATTGTTGTTCCAGCGCATAACGTTCGGCCTTTTCTGATTTTTCATTGAGTAATAACGCGAGCACATAACGAGGAGGTATGACACGAAATAATCCCTGATACCGAGATCCCAAAAGCACCGCCTCGGCATACAGACCTTTTTGCGAATCAATATCGCGAATCAGCGCTTCTTGCTGCGGGGTAAGTTGTTTGAATTGTTTGATATCCGCCAGTTCATTTTCATCCAGTCCCAATGCAATCCATGTTTCAATCAGCGATAGAATCTTGGTCGCTTTAGCCGAGCTCATATCAGCAATATTTTGCGTAATCGGGACAAGCCACAACCCGAGCTTGCGTGCGACTTTGGCAATGAGCGTTGCATACGACACAATGACATCGATTTCAAACTGCAAATGCGCTTCGTCAATGATTAAAAATATGGGGCGTTTATCATTTTGCGTACGTTCCGCCATGGCCATGATGCGTGGAAGCAGCGATACCATGACTAGAGCGAGTTTACCTTTATCATCCTTGATCGCACTGATATCGATATGGAAAATATCAAAGTCATCCAATGGCTCGGTGGGGACATTGAAAAAACGTGATTTGGCGCCGTTAATGACATAACTTTTAAGCCGATCAGCCATATCCTGGATTCGATCTTTTTTGCGCGGAACAGTCTCGGTGACAAGACGGCGTTCAAAGGCATGAAGCACATGTTCAGTGAGCATTTGCGGAATACCAAGGTTGGTGGAGTGAATGATGGCATCGCTCAGGATTTCAATTAATATCGTTTCATCAGCCAGGGTGAATAGTTCTTCTTCACGTGGATTGGCTTCGGTAATCATGGTTCGTAAAGCCAATGTGAGCTCGGCAAGATAACTGCGTGATTCTTCATTGCAGGCGAGTTCTTCTGGGGTCGCTTTTTGAGATTGATTCATTTTGAGCTGGTTGAGTTTTTCAGCGAGCTTGGCGGCGTTGATTTCCGTCATGTTTTCACTGATTTCAGAAATGGCTTTGTAGGCATCGCAAAACGGATTGAGCGGTACGGCTTTATCCTTTTGGTTGGACAGCAATAGTTGACTGGTTTTTTTGCCATGCATTTTGCTGTGTATCAGTAGACGGTCAAACGAGTTTCCCATTTCAAACAATACGATTCGGGCATTTTTAACCGCTATTAATGAATTAATCATCCAGCCAATCAACACGGATTTCCCGCCACCCGAATTGGCAAACAGTGCCAGGTGCGAGTTCTGGCTAATAAAGTCGTTATGCAGTAAATCGAATAGCACGGGTTCGCCGAGTCGGTTAAAAAAGGTAAAACAAGGCAGGTGACGTGCGCCTTGATTGCGTCCATAAACCGGCAGAAGTGCTGCCAGTTCAGAGGCATAAATCAACCGATCAAAACGTAGATACTGACGCGCAAAGGCAGGCACAAAATTAAAGGGCAGCGCGTTTAAATAACTGTTGAGGGGATGCAAATCATAATGTGAATCAATCAACGGCATTTTGGCTTCATAAAACAAATCCTTTAATGCCTTCTCGATGGCAATTACGTGTTCATCTGTTTCAGCACGGTAATAAACAGCTTGATTGACCCAAAACAGGCGATTGCCCATGGCGAGTTCATCACGGGCTGTTTTAATGTCATCACGAACCTGTTGTGGTTTAAGACTGGTGCCGATAATGCCTTTTTCCAGGCGCAGCAAGTGCGAGTCCAGGGCTTCGTCGCTACTGAATGTGACCTGGATTGTATACAGTGCTCCTTCGGGTAATCTGTCCAACAGTGCATAGCGGTGTTTCGGGTTTGCTTGTGGGCGTTCACGCGATAGAAGGCCTATGTCTGGAGATTCCTTGAGGCCATCAACATATAGAACACGATGTTTTAAGTCGTCGAATATAAATCCTTTGTCATCACTTTCCGGTGGGGTGAAAAAGATGTTTTGATTGAGATTGAATCCGGCAGGTATACAGTCTTTTGGGTATGGGAATTGCGTCAACAGGGTTTCAACTTGACCTTCTGTCATTGAAGGGCGTGGATTAAACCAGCATACCCACCATTGATAATAGTCCTTGCCCGTCAGACGTTTGAGCTGCAAACCTGGTGATCTGAGTTTACTTTCAATTTGCGCCATTACGTCCTGATGTTCTGCAAATGCTTTTTCTCGTGTGGTTTCAAGTTGCTGGTATCGGCGATAAAAAAGTACCCGCACACGCCGTCTTCGTCCTCGAAAGGGTGCATCGGTTTTGGGATCCAGAAACAAGCCTTCGGGGCGAGACATCTTTGTAAACAGATCATCGAGCCTTGCCAGATAATCTTGTGTGAATGCGGTTTCTGCTATGGCTGGTTCTATGTTTCTTGTGATGTGATTCAGGACGGGTTTGAGCGAATAATCATCGTTCACGTACATTTGCATGACCCAGGGATCTTCACGATGAAGTGGCACAACGTTTGCAAAGGTATCGCGGATTTTTCTGAATACGGCTTCCAGATGTTCGGGGGAGGTGGCTTCTGCTGGAATGCTTGCCAGTTCAAATCCTGATCCTAGGCTAATGCCATCGGATAATAGGAATAGATTATGTTCATCGCAGAAATCGACTACAGAGAGTTGATCTGGCAATGATGGTTTGTGATCGGCATAGCCATTTTTTATAGCTTGTTCTTTGACTGCGCGGGGATTTACTGTACCCAATAACCAGTTGAATGTTTGTTTCATGCTTTTACCTCTTTTGTAGGTTGGTGCTGAGCCTGCGAAGCCCAACAACGGACTTCGATTGATCACTGCTGTTGGGCTTCGCAAGCTCAGCGCCAACCTACGTTAAATTAGTTAATAAACCTCAGACGCCAACGCAAACTGATTCTGTTTATAAAGAAAAAACCCCGTGGAATAACCCGGCTTCAAAAGCTGCTCATCCCCAATTAACGCTACATGTGGAAAGACATAAATCGGGATTTGCGGATTATCCAATGGCTTGAACAACTGGTTAATCTCATTCGATGCATCACGCGCGTAATTCACATGTTTCGCCGGAAGTTTCACTGACCAGCGTTGCCCAGGTTCATTGATGCTTTGCTGATAAATTTGACTCACGGTCAAGCCTCCCTCCGGAATGGTCCCGGATGAAACCGTTTTGGAAGCGCAAGCTGTTAAATACAGTGCGCTACCGAAGACTAAAATCGTGCGTATAGTGTTGTGTGTTGCCATAATCCAGTACTCTCCCGTTTTGTTCTTTATCAAGGTTGATGGTTTGGGTTAAATGAAATGAAACCTGATTTGGACGGTTGCCAATGCTTGCCGGAACAAACACCATGTCAAAACTGCCCTGAATACGTTTTTCCAGCCAGTCGGCTGCTTTAACCGAGCCCTCTGCAAGTGCACCGCCCACTGCATATTTGCCAAAAGAACCGGTGGGTGTGGTGGTTGATCCTTGTGGACTGGACATGATGGTTGTTTGCCATTGCGAAATAGCAGCCCCAACACCCTGAACACCACCTGCACCCATCATGGCGAGGAGAACTTGTGGTGCATTGGTGAAATATTTCCCTTTGATACACGGATTGCCATAAGCTGTTGTGAGATACCCCAAACTATCGTTATTGACCAACTCGGCAGTGCCATTCATTTGCTCTTTGCCCACAGTGACAAAATGCCCGTCATCAAAGACAAACAGGGCAGAGGTGGCATAAGCACGAACGCAACTGATGTTATCGAGAAATGAACCGACACCAATGGCATAACCATTGATTTTCATGCCAGAAATGTTGGGTGGTAGTGGAATTCCATTGGCGGCCATCAAATCACCGCGACTGATGATCGCTGAAAACGGAAAGAGGGGTTGCATGAGTTTGCCTTCACTGGGTACTTCGCCAATCAAGGCAGACAAAAGCGTTGTGTGTCCCATATCTGAACCGGCAGGGATAGTGTAATAAGGGATGGTTTCAGGTTTTTTGGTATGTGGTTTGGGTGATGCCATGGGTTTGGGTTTGAACCGCTCCCAATACGCTTGTTCCGATGTGTTGTTTCCCTGTTTCATTAACAGCTTGTCGATGTCATGAATTCCATTGTTTTTTGACGTGTTGCCCGTAGCATTTTGTGAGCGGGATTCTTTTAACTGGTTCAGTTCATCCTTTAATGCCTGAATCGCATTGACGAAATCTGAGTTAGCTTCAGAGGAAACAGAAGTGTCTTTTTCCGGCTTGCGTCGTTCAAGCCGCTCCAGTTTCTTTTCTGTTTCTTGTAGCCGTGCCGCAACATCACGGATATTGTCATTAAACTGACTGGCGATGGCC
>CAZDYY010000084.1:0-7555 GCA_964509745.1 uncultured Legionella sp.
GCAGCAACAGTTTATCGCCAAAATGATCCTGCGCCTTGCGCATATAGGGCGTCATCCATGCCAGTACGGTCGTGAGTTTGCGGTCGGGCAGGGCCTGATATTCTTCTGCATAGGGAATAAAATCCGGTTGATACCAGTCCAGGGGGTAATCACTCTGGCAAATACTCATGTCACTGGTGATACGCATGAGCGATTTTTCAGGTTGGTAAATTTCGTTCGGTTTGAACATGGACAGTACCTCTATACAAATGTAAACGGGGTCAGTGGTGCATTCAGACGAGAGATGCTTTCAACCGCCTGTGGCAGCTTGTTCGGGAAGTCTTCACGATAATGCCCACCTCTTGATTCCCTGCGGGATAATGCCGCACGGACAATCAATTCCGCATTGAGGATAATGTTTCTCAGCTCAATGAAGTCGCGGGTGATGGAATGCTTCCAGTAATATTCTTCAATTATTTTTTGTCTTCTTGCTATCAATTGTAACAGATCTTCAAGCCCCGCCTCTGTGCGCACAATTCCGGCGTAAGATGTCATTTCACCGCGCAAGCTGCGCCAGTGGGCATTGATTTGGCTTGCACGCCGGGTGTTTACTTCACCAGGCGAACTCCATGACGGAATTTTTTCTGCCAGTTTTGATGATTTTGATGTATCCATCAGGGTGCAGCGTGCGGCATTGGATGCCATTACGACTGTTTCGAGCAAGGAATTGCTGGCCAGCCTGTTTGCACCGTGTAGCCCGGTAAAGGCTACTTCGCCAATAGCATACAATCGTTTGAGATCCGTGCGACCGTCTACATCGGTCAATATCCCGCCGCATTGATAATGTGCCGCAGGCACAACCGGAATCATGTCCTGACTCATGTCGATGCCAATGGACATGAGTGTATTGAAGATTTGCGGGAAGCGTTTTTTGAGAAATGCTCTGGTTTGATGCGTGATATCCAGATAAACAAAGCCCTGCTGGCTTTGTTCTATTTCCGTAAAAATGGCCCGGGATACAACATCACGTGTCGCCAGCTCCATTTGGTCAGGTGCATAGTGTGCCATGAAGCGATTGCCTGTATCGGCATTTTTTAACAATCCGCCTTCACCTCGTACGGCTTCAGAGATTAAAAAATTATTCAGTGAGTGATGGTGCAACAGGGTGGGATGAAATTGATAAAACTCCATGTTGCCAACACGCGCACCTGCACGAAACGCCATTGCCACACCATCGCCTGTGGCAACCATTGGATTGGTGGTGTAGCGGTATGTTTTACCTGCACCACCTGTCGCAAGTACAACACAGTTTGCAGCGAAGGTGTGAATACGATTTTCGTTGCAATCGAGAATGTATGCACCAAGTACCTCACCCTGATTGTCGGTGCGGTGAGGGTGATAGTGTGTGATTAAATTTACCGCCACATGGTTTTCAAAAAAATGAATATTGGGCTTTTGTCTGGCGGCATGCATCAGGGTTTCAATGATGGTCAGGCCGGTTTGATCGCCGCAATTATAAATACGACGATGCGAATGGCCGCCTTCCTGAGCCAGTGTAAATTGACCCTGGTCCGTTTGGGTAAATTGTACCGGATATTGTTGCAATTGTTCGATGGCATGTGGTGCCTGGCGAATAATGCATTCAACTGTAGGTGCATAACAAAGGCCATCACCTGACTGGAGGGTATCGGCAATATGAGATTCGAGAGAATCGTCAGGCAGGGAGACTGCAGCGATGCCACCCTGTGCATAACGACTATTGCATTCAGTGGCACCGGCTTTGCAGATCAAGGCAATTTTGAGCAGCGGATGTAATTCAGTCAGTTGCATACAGTAATGCAGTCCGGCAAGGCCACTGCCAATCACCAGCACATCAAATTCGTACATGTTTCCCTGTTGTGAGAGCGATGTACTCATGAAAATGCTTTAACCAGTTCAGTCGCAAGACCGGTATATTTTTCAGGTGTTAGTGCCAGTAACTGCTTTTTGGCCTCTGCTGGTATATCCAGACCCTGGATAAATGATTTGAGACTGTCGCTGTTAACGGCAGAACCGCGGGTTAAATCACGCATCTGTTCATAGGCATTGGGTACCTGATAGCGTCGCATGACAGTTTGGATGGCTTCGCTGAGAATTTCATGGTTGGCGTCCAAATCATTTTTCAGCGCGGATTTGTTGATCTGCAGCTTGTCGTTGCCTTTGGCGATTGATTGATAGGCTATGAGCGCATAGGCAAAAGCCACACCAAGGTTGCGTAATACCGTTGAGTCAGACAGATCACGCTGCAAGCGGGAGTGGGTTAATTTATTGGCAAAATGATCAAACAAGGCATTAGCCAGTCCCAGATTTCCTTCAGCGTTTTCAAAGTCAATGGGATTGACCTTGTGGGGCATGGTTGACGAGCCCACTTCGGCTGCAACGGTTTTTTGCTTGAAATATCCCAGTGAAATATAACTCCAGATATCACGTGTGTAATCAAGCAGGATATTGTTAATGCGGATCATCAGATGCGAAATTTCGGCAATACCGTCATGGGGTTCAATTTGTGTGGTGTAGGCACTGAAAGATAAACCCAGTGATGTAACGAAGCTTGCGCAGTGTTTTCGCCAGTCTACCTCGGGGTAGGCAATGATGTGTGCATTGTAGTTGCCTACGGCCCCATTGCACTTGGCCGAGATCAACACTTCCACCAGTTGTTGCATCGGGCGTTTCAGGCGTGCAGCAAAATTAATGATTTCCTTGCCCAGCGTGGTCGGTGTCGCAGGTTGTCCATGAGTACGGGATAACATCGCAGCGTTACCGTGCTTTTTACCCAGCAAGGTGATACCTCCAATGATCTCAGCCAGTGTCGGCTGGATCACTTGAGCGAGTGCCTCTTTCATCATCAGGGCATAGGCCAGATTGTTGATATCTTCAGAGGTGCAGGCAAAATGGATAAAGCTGGTAATCTGTTTTAATTCAGCAGATTCCTTTAATTTATCCCGCAGATAATATTCTACTGCCTTGACGTCGTGATTGGTCTTCCGTTCATACGCCTTGACTTTCATTGCTTCACCCTGGGTAAACCCGGCAAGGATGTCAGAAAGAAAAGCATGTGCACTTTTACTCATGGCAGGCACTTCAGGGATCAGGGGATTTGCTGCCAGGGACTCCAGCCAGCGGACTTCAACCTGCAGTCGATAATAAATCAGTGCATACTCACTGAAATAAGGGCTAAGCAGGCATGTTTTTTTTAGATATCGTCCGTCAACAGGTGATATGGCATTCAGGGCAGTTAAGGTCATGGGTGCGTCGTCACTGGAATAAAGCGTATATGATATTAGAAGTAAGACCAGATGTGAATCCAAATGTTGTTTCAAACGCATTCCTTCAGTAGAATAACTTTTAATTTTTTATGGATTCCGGAGTATTTATGGCAGGTAGCGCGCACACAATTGATTTTCGTAACCTTGGTTTGCATGATCTTGATCAGGTTGGTGGTAAAAATGCTTCTCTGGGAGAGATGATTAGCCATCTTGCTGCCAAAGGGGTAGCGGTACCCGCCGGCTTTGCGACAACTGCCGATGCATTTCGCGAGTTTCTGGCTCAGGATGGTCTGGACAAGAAAATTTATGCGTTACTGAACGATCTGGATATTGATGATGTGCGTTTGCTGGCAAAGGTTGGTAAACAAATTCGTGAAATGATTGTGAACACACCGTTTCCAGCTGCGTTTGAACAGGATGTGCGTGCCAGTTTTGCGGCTCTGGTTCAATTGATTGGACACTCTGATTTCACTGTGGCAGTGCGATCGTCAGCTACTGCGGAAGATTTGCCTGATGCGTCATTTGCAGGACAGCAGGAAACGTTTCTGAATGTGAAAGGCATTGATGCAGTGTTACTGTCGATCAAGGACGTTTTTGCCTCCCTGTATAATGATCGAGCGATTTCCTACCGGGTGCATAACAACTTCTCGCATCATGATGTTGCCTTGTCTGCCGGTATCCAGCAGATGATTCGCAGTGATCTGGCGGTCAGTGGGGTGATGTTTACCATGGATACTGAATCTGGTTTTGACCAGGTTGTGTTTATTACCTCGTCTTATGGGCTGGGTGAAATGGTGGTACAAGGTGCCGTTAATCCGGATGAATTTTATGTCCACAAGCCCAGTCTGCGTGCGGGCTATTCTGCTGTTATCCGGCGCAATGTGGGCACCAAGGCAATAAAGATGGTTTATTGTGATGATCCTGCCATGGCCCGCACCGTTAAAACAGTGGACGTAGAGATGAGCGAGCGGCGGAAGTTCTCATTGTCCTCAGCTGAAACGGAACAACTGGCGCGTCAGGCCCTGATTATTGAGGAACATTATGGTCGGCCGATGGACATCGAGTGGGCCAAAGACGGGGTGGATGGCAAGCTCTATATCTTGCAAGCGCGTCCTGAAACCGTCAAAAGTCGTGATAATAAACAAGTTCTCGAGCGCTATACACTCACTAAAACCGGGCCTGTTTTAAGTGAAGGCCGCAGTATTGGTCAACGCATTGGCCAGGGGTGTGTGCGGGTGATTAAGGATGTGAGTGAAATGCATCGGGTTGAGCCGGGAGATGTGCTTGTATCTGATATGACTGATCCGGACTGGGAGCCGGTGATGAAACGCGCTTCGGCCATTGTGACCAATCGCGGTGGGCGAACATGTCATGCGGCGATTATTGCCCGTGAGCTGGGCATTCCTGCTGTTGTAGGCTGCGGCGATGCAACTGAAATGATTCATGACGGTGATATGGTAACAGTCAGTTGTGCTGAGGGGGATACGGGGTACGTTTATGCAGGACTGTTGCCTTTTGAACATGTCAATCTCAATGTGGAAACCATGCCTGATTTGCCGGTCAAGGTGATGTTGAACGTTGGCAATCCCGAGCGCGCATTTGCATTCCAGTCCGTTCCCAATGCCGGTGTTGGGCTCGCCAGACTTGAGTTTTTGATTTCCAACAGTATTGGCATTCATCCCAAGGCATTATTGCAATACGATAGCCTGAAAGATCCTGAACTAAAAAAATTGATTGATGAAAAAACTGCAGCCTATGCTTCACCCGTGGAATATTATATCGAACGGCTGAAAGAGGGGATTGCAACCATTGCTGCAGCATTTTATCCCAAGCCGGTGATTGTGCGCTTGTCGGATTTCAAGTCGAATGAATACGCAAATCTTGCCGGTGGACCGCTATATGAGCCGCATGAAGAAAATCCCATGCTCGGGTTCAGGGGCGCTTCCCGGTATGTTGCAGAGAGCTTTGCTGATTGCTTTGAGCTGGAATGTATTGCGGTCAAGCGGGTGCGTGAAGACATGGGGCTTGCCAATGTCGAGGTGATGATCCCGTTTGTCAGAACGGTGAAAGAGGCGGCGAATGTAATTAATGCATTGAAAAAGCATGGTCTTGAACGTGGGAAAAATGGTTTGCGTATTATCATGATGTGCGAGCTGCCTTCCAACGCATTGTTAGCCAATGCGTTTCTTGAGTATTTTGATGGCTTCTCGATTGGTTCAAATGATTTAACCCAGTTAACACTGGGGCTGGACAGGGACTCAGGCCTTGTTGCAGAGCAGTTTGATGAACGCGATGCAGCAGTCAAGGCCTTGTTGCACATGGCGATTTCTGCTTGTAAAAAACAAGGAAAATATATCGGCATTTGCGGGCAGGGTCCGTCTGATCATCAGGATTTTGCAGAATGGCTCATGGAAGAGGGCATTGACAGTTTGTCACTAAACCCTGATTCAGTTCTGGATACCTGTTTGTTCCTTGGATCAGCGCATGCACGTTGATCCTGTAGCGCCTGTTATATTCTGGGTCACCATTCTGTTTTTCTGGGGGGTGGTCGGACGGTTTTTTGCCAGGCAAATGAATCTCCCGGGAGTGTTGGGGGAGCTGTTAATGGGGGTTTTGATAGGGAATATTTGTTATTTATTTGACATGCAGCTGGCCGTTGTTTTGCGTGAAGGCTCGGCCATATTTAACATTATGACGAAAGTGCTTTCTGGCATATCCCTTAATAATGCTGTGTATGAAGCCATTCCAAACAGCCATTATGCGAGCCAGGTTATTTGTGCCTTAAGTGGCAGCAATGGTACTGATTTATTCAAGATAGCCTATGTTGTGGATATTTTCTCCCGTTATGGCGTGATTTTTTTATTATTTATGGTTGGGCTTGAAAGTTCATTTTCCGAGCTTAAGAAAACCGGACGGGCATCCATTCAGGTGGCGGTGATCGGTGTGGTTGCACCCATATTGCTGGGGTTGCTGACGATGTGGCTCCTGATGCCTTCGTCTTCATTTCAGTCTGATTTGTTTGTAGCAGCGACCTTGTCTGCGACCAGCATCGGGATTACGGCTCGTGTTTTGAAAGACATGAATAAATTACGCACCCGGGAGGCAAAAACCATACTTGGCGCAGCCATGATCGATGATATTCTGGGTTTGATTCTTCTGGCGATTGTGAGCAGCATTGTGATTCATGGTGTGATTGACATGCTGATGGTGGGTCGCACCATCGTGCTTGCAGGTTTGTTTTTTTCCGGCGCGTTGTGGGCTGGTCCCTGGGTCTTGAGAAAAACGGTCACTTTATTTAATTTTTTTGAGTTATGGGAATCCAAGCTGGTTATATCATTTCTTTTTCTGATGTCTCTGGCCTGGATTGCAACGGCGGTACAACTGGCAACCATTATCGGTGCCTTTGTTGCCGGCATTCTTATTCATGACAGCCTGTTTGATTCACATCGCGGTGTAAAATCCAGTGAAGCGAGTGTCCAGAGTTTGATTGCTCCGCTGGAAGCTATCCTGGCGCCTTTATTTTTTGTGTTGATTGGGATTCAGGTTAAGCTTGAAACCTTTTTTAACTGGCATGTGGTGTTGATCGCCGCGGGTCTGCTTGTTGCGGCTGCTGCAGGTAAATTACTCAGCGGGATGGGGGCGGACCGCAGGGATGACAGACTTTTGATTGGCATCGGAATGCTTCCCCGGGGAGAAGTTGGACTGGTATTTGCATCCATTGGCAGAACGATCGGGGTGATTTCGGATGAGTTGTTTTCGGCGATCGTGCTAATGGTCATTGTGACAACATTGATAGCGCCGCCGTGGTTAAAAATTCGTTATGCACGTCTTGTTCCAAAGGAGCCTTCTTGACAGCTGAATACATACAAAACGACGTTCAACGGGCTCTGAGTGAAGATCTGGGTTCCGGCGATGTAACAGCAGCGCTGCTGCCTGCAAATAAAATGGTTGAAGCCGTTATCCTGTCGCGTGAGCCCATGCTGGTTTGTGGCCAGCCCTGGGTGGACTGTACGTTTGCAGAGGTGGATCCGGCTGTCACAATCGACTGGCTGGTTGAGGAAGGAGCCTGGCTTGCGAAACCTGCGAATCTTTGTCGCATTCGCGGATTGGCACGCAGCATCCTGACAGCAGAACGAATTGCCCTGAATTTTCTGCAGACCCTTTCTGCTAGCGCTACACAAACGCACGCATATGTACAGCAATTGCAAGGGTATAAAACGCGCCTGCTGGATACGCGAAAGACGTTGCCCGGTTTACGTCGAGCTCAAAAA
>CAZDYY010000085.1:0-7438 GCA_964509745.1 uncultured Legionella sp.
ACTATTCAGACTTGCTATGCTTGAGAAGATAAACAAATGGAATGTCTTAAAATAAAAAAATCCAGTGAGGTGCGGGTGAATAGTCGCGAAGCGATTGAACGGGCAAATTTTGTTTTGTTGCAACTGCACATTGCGAGCCAGTGTGGAATAACTATACCTACAACACTCTGTTCCATGGATCAGGATGAAATTAAAAAATTTTATTCCGATCATGAGGGCATCCGGGTGATTTGTAAACCGTTGTGGTTGAATGGGTCGCATTCAAACCGCTTGCAACTATTCCAGACAGAAGTGCAAGCCGTGGCCCGGGTGCGCGTGACGTGTCAGGGCAGCTGTCTTGCTGCGGTGAATGTGCAACAGATGAGAACAAGCTTTGTGCTGCCGGAAGATTTGGCAAACAAGATCAGGCAATTCATGCATGAAATGGGGCTGGTCTCGGGTATGCTGGATTTGATAGTAACGCCGGATTATGACTATGTTTTTCTGGAGATGAATGCGTCAGAATCCCAGCCAGTAAACCATCCCGCCTCCACCCAGCATAATGAGCAGCAACAATGACATCAGCAGGGCAAAACGCCACGGCGTTAACAACCATAACAGAATAAACTTGGAGACAAATGTTGCTAATATGGCAGCGTATAACACCAGTGCGCTATCAACCCGGCGTAGCTGGTGAGCGGCGAAAAGCAATGCAGTGGCCAGAGAAATGCCCCGCACATCAAGCAGGCCACTTAAAAATGCAACCACCATCATGCCGTTTACAGAAATAAACCGGTTGGCTATGGCCACCATAACCAGCATAAAGCCAATAAAACAGGATGTGCGTAGAATGGAGCGAAGACTGACCCGGTTTGTCATGGCCCTTGATCCGGTCGGATGGGCTTGCATGCGCAGTATGATCAAGGCCAGAACTGTGCCAATAATGATCATGGTAATGATGGGGTACATGATGTAGGTCAGCAGGGTAGAGGATGCGACAAAAATCAGGATGAGTACACCGGTGAGCATTGCGACATTGGAGAGTAAACCGGCTGCAACAATGGCAAGCGTTGACTGGGGGTGACGACGTAATTTATCCGCCAGCTGGGCAAAAACGACGGTACTGGAAACAAACCCTCCCAGAAATCCGGTCAGGGCAATACCAAGGCGCTCACCAAATAAATGAATGGTGATATAGCCGGTAAACTGGATAGCTGCAACGGTGGTGATCAACAAGCCGAATGTTCTTGGGTTAAATACCTGCCACGGGTCAATGGTGTGATTGGGCAGCAAGGGTAAAATGCCCAGGGTAAAGATCGTCAGAATAATGGCGACTTCAATTTCATGCGGTTTGAATCGTTTGCGTGCCAGCGTATGCAATCGCTTGCGCTCAACCAGAACCAGCAGAATGATAGCGCTTATGGTGGCAGCAACAAGCGGAATGGTTGTCACCATGTAACCAATGCAGAATACAATCCCTGCGGTGAGCTCGGTGACAATGCCGATGTCCATGTTTTTTTTCCGGTTTGACACCGATCGGAAATAATTCAGCAGAAGTATGCCAAAGACAAAGATGCTGATGGCAATCGTCATGACCAGTTGATTGAGCGTCCCCATCAGCGTTCCCATCAGGGCCAGCAGGGTAAACGTCCTGACCCCGATAAACTGGGGACCTTCGGGGTGAACACGTTCCCGTTCAATGCCAATGAGCAAACCAATCAGCAGGGATATCGTAAAGGCAATTAATGTTTTTAACATATACGGCAATACCCTTCGCCTCTTCTTTTAAAAAGCATAACGCAAAACAGTTTATTTGACCAGGAAGCACGGACTTCGCTTCGCACGGTCGTTACCAAAAAATTTATTAAACATGGTCTATACTGTACATATAACGATCATAAAGGGGGAAGTGTCGTGAAAGGCAGTGAAATACCGGACAGCCCGAATGAGCAACCCGAACCACCACAGGAAAATCCGTTTACCCCGGAAGTTCCCGAGCCCATATACCCGGACACACCGGAACCAGAGCCTGTAACGACACCGGAGCCGGATTTGGGGTGAACTGATCAGGTTAAGGAGAAATAATATGGCGATGACTAAAGATGAGGCAATTAAGCAGGTGAATCGATACATACAGGACGCCCTGCAAAATCAGGCTGATATTTTAGAAGCAGAGAGAAAAGCAGAAGGGAAAAAGCCTTTAACTTTTTTGCAATGGAAAAGTAGCACAGACATGTTTATCACGCAGATGGAAAAGAGGCGGGATCTGCTTAAGTTAGGGAAAACTGCTCCGGAAGAATGTGTTAACTTTTGTTCAGAAAGAGTAAAATATACCACCGGAATGGCCAAGGCTGCTAAAGAAAAGTTCGAACCTGCAAAACAAACGCCCGTTGTTGAATCGACGGGAAAGCCAGAGGGGCAAACCTTCGCTGGAATGGCATGGGAAAATAAATTTACGATAGCTGTTACGACGGTGGCTATTGCGGGTGCTATTGCTGCAACGGTGGCGACAGGTGGATTGGCGGCACCAATATTCCTTGCTATCGGGTATTTATTAACTTCATCCAGTGCCCCGACCGCAACGAAGGGCGCGGATCAAACCAGGAGCAAGGAAAACTCTTCTGTGAACATGACAAGTGCGGCCTCTACAAAAGAGGCTCCTGTCGTTGGGGCGAAACTCTCGGATATTCAGAGAGGTCATGATAACCTGGTCGCCCGGCAGGCAAAACCTGCACCGGAGAAAGTTGAAAATACTGATAACCGGCCCAAGATGTAATAATATATGGCAACAAATGTCGTGATAACATATGATCCAGATATCAGCCTGGTCAAGAGATATGCATGACAAATAAACTGGCAGTCATCACCGGTGCGGCAAGCGGCATAGGCCTTGCCCTGGCAAAAGCCTGTATTCAGGACCACATGCATGTGGTGATGGTTGATGTGAATGAAGAGGCCCTGATGCTTCAGGCTGGCCATTTGCAAGCCTTCGCGAAAACCGATGTGGTCAGTATGGTTTGTGATGTGACCCATGCCGATCAAGTCAGGCAACTGGCAAAACAAACCTTTGAACGCTTCGAAAAGATTGATTTACTGATTAACAATGCCGGCATCATTGGACAGCTCGCACCAGTTTGGGAATTGAGTGCTGAACATATCCGGCATGTGATGGATGTGAATTTGTACGGGGTTTTACACGGCGTGCAGGCGTTCATGCCATATTTTCTTGAGCAATCCCATGCTTCACACATCGTGAACATGGCCAGTTTTTATGGCTTGTGCAGCGGATCCCAGCTTGCGGCTTACGCCATGTCAAAACATGCCATCGTGGCCTTGTCCGAGTCACTATATTTTGATTTACGCCGATTAAACAAATCTGTCGATGTCTCTGTTGTCTGTCCTTCGTTCACCAATACCAATTTATTGCTTCATTCCGAGCCTGAAAATGGATCGGCACTGCACAGGAAAGTTGGTCAGTTGCTGGAACACAGCCGTCCTGTCGATGATGTTGCAGAGAGCATCATGCGGGGGATACAGAGCAAGACGTTTTATATTCTGCCGGATAAAGAAGTGAAAAATGACTGTGAACAGCGCACCAAAGCCATGATTGAGCAAACCATGCCCTATGAGCATAACCTGGAAAAAATTCTTGCAGCGTTGAGTAAAAAACATGGCAAGGCGGGAATGGACTGAGATGTGTCTGATTATTATGGAGATAGCATGGAGTGTGTGATCAAATTAAGGTCTTTTGACAATTCATCCTCCAAACCCCGTCGTCCCGCGGCTTGTTCGCGGGATCCAGAGATCTTGCGCAATAATCAAGACTATTGCACAGGGGTAGATCGAAATGGATCCCGCGGACAAGCCGCGGGACGACGAGAGCTGAATTGTCAACAGACTCTATTAAAAATTATGATGTTCACCGGATTGTTTTTTACGGCCCATGCATCATTTGCCCTGAGTTTGCTGGATGTGGTTTCTCCCCAGGCGCCACAGGTCAAACCAGCTGAACCCGCTCACCGGAATATTGCCCGGTTGCACAGAAGACTATTGCAGGGGACAACACAAAAACGAAACATAGTACGCAGGGATGGACAACACCGGTTGGCATGATGCATTTCATCATATAAAAATTTGTACAGGATGGGTTGTTTATGAGTATTTCTGTGAAAAAAAAATTATTATCCGCAGGAGTTGTCCTGGGTCTTGCCTTGCTGGTGAATACCACCGGGAATGCATGGCATGGCGGTGGAGGGTATCATCATGGCCCTTATCCTCAACAAGGAGGGTATCATCACGGGCCTGGGGGTTACTACCATGGTGGCGGATGGAACGGCCCTTCTGTGGTGATTGGTGTGCCATTTGGCGGGTATTATGGTCCCGAATATTATGTCCAGCCACCGGTATGTGAAACGGTGCGGATTTGTAATCAGTACCATGAATGCTGGCTGGAGCAAGAGTGTAATTAAATGTTATCTGGTTCCGTTCTGGTCTATAGTTAGAATATACGAACCAAAAGGCACAGTATGAGCAGATTCGATCTTGTTTTTTCCCGCGGGTTGCTGGATGCGCTGAAGGAAAGTTTTGCTCAGGAAAAAATCAAACAGGCAATCGAGAATCCAGGCGAGCTGAGCCGGGTGTTTGATAAATATTTCCCGGACAGGGAGACTTGTGATGCCCTTTACGCCCGTATGATTCTGGTTGCAGGCACTGATGCACTGGAGGTTGAGCCGGAGGATGAGCTGAGGCAAAAGCAGCTCACGATTGATATTTCGAACAGCCTGAGGCTGGTAGTGGCTGATATTGCCGATGCCCTGTTTACCCCAAACCGGGATGACCTGTCAAATGAAGTCAAGGCTGCCATTGGCCCTGAATACTCAAAACTGCAGCGAAAAACCAATGTAACCCAATTGATGATTTATCTGATCCAGGGGGCTCTTTCTTCCTATGCTCAGGCCATAAACACAGGTCACAATACTGACCAGGGGATCAAAACCAATGACCAGGGGTATGCCAATCATGCAACGGCTGAACAGCTCGAAACTGTGGAGCGTTTCAGTTTTAACCTTGCCTGTAAAATTAAACAGTTTACCAATGAGCTGACACTGGATGATATGTTGTTGACCTTGCGATCGCCTGAACTTGAGACGCTGATATTACTCGATCAGGAACTGGTGAATGCGATTCATCGTCTGGAAAAGCCTGATGACAGGGTTCATCTTGAGCACCTGGACAAGGAATGGGTGAAAATCAATTACTTTGATACCGATGAATCCATCCGGATTGTTGATGAATTAATGCAGATCAAACTGGACTTGCGCGCTGAATTGAAAGCCATAAGGGATAGAAACTCATATTCCCGGGCGCCTGAGCGTGCAAAACAATTTATCCAGCGATATAAAGATATTGTGTATGAAAAGGTGCTGGCGAATCAGGATTTTTCCGAGCTGCACCCGCTGTTTGGCAGCTCACTTGATTTTGTCAGGCGTCTTTTGCCAGAAGACAATATTCCAGCGGATGTTGCCTATGCCCGCGGATTAATCCCTGCCTTAAAACATGAGTCTGCCCGGCGTACCATTGAAGATGAGCGTTCCGGTCTGAGGGAGGGCACGTTAACCCGTGTTTATGATGAATATGAGCCCCGGCCTGAAACCAGCAAGATGTTATACGATGACAACTTTCTCCTGATTCAGCGCAAACCTGTGGATGACATTGAGCAGGCTCAATTGTTCAGGGATAAAGCAGGCAAATGGAGGGCTGTCGTTGCAAGTATAGCTGACGCATTGTTTACCCCGGACAGGTCAGGGCTCAGGGATGAGGTCAAAAAAGCCATTCGGGATTATGCTGGCTTGCAAAGGAAACCGGGCGAGAAGGAGATCATGACGCTGTTGGTCAAGGGAGGACTGAATGGCTATGCCCAAACGATTTTCAAATCGTATATGAAATATGATCAGGAAAAAGATCTGGAAAGCATAGGCGCATACATTGCTGAAATAAATTTGTTTTCACAAGCACTGGAGCAGGATGATCTGTTATTAACCTTGCGTGAACCGAAACTGGAAAAATTGCTCCAGGTGGCTCAGGACATGGAGGGAGAGATGCATCGTCTGGGCCGGGAAAAAGCGGCCGCGGAAGAAAAACTGATGATGCTGAATTCGAATTTGCAAGCCTCTGGCACCCAATCGGAAACCAGCGGGGCAAATGCCTCGCCCAAAAGTCCATTTGAAGGCTTGAGGATTACGGATTTTTTTAGCCCTCAAACCTTTGTTGAAAATAAAGCACGGGAACTCAGGGAATATGCTGATCATCATATACAACAGCAGCAAAAAATCATCAGGGAAAATATTGGAAAAATCAAAAACCGGCTGGCTGATGTCCGGTCAAGCGCATCAAATTCGTCGCGAGCCATGTCGCCGGACAGTCTGAAACAGCATCTTGAACACACGATTCAGGTGATTGGGCAAACAGAAAGAAATTTGTCGGTGTTAAAAGACGCACTGCGATTAGATATCAAAACCATGCGGGATGCAAACGATTATTCCGGGGCTGATGTACGGGCAGAACAATATGGAAAAAGTTATAAACATTTGCTGGATGATCGTTTTTTTCAGGACGATACGGATGCGGACGCGTCACCGTTCAGGCCTGGTACTTAAGCCAGGAAAGTCGGGAAAGCCATTTTTTGAGTATAGATGGCATAATTTATTGCTTTCGGCGATGATAAACATTGAACACATGGCCATCAGCGTTCGCGGCTTGATTCCTGCAAATAATTGACACAAACCTGCTTTGGATGCAAATGCCTCTTTTGCAAACCGGGTGTAGCTGGGGGCGGGTCCTTTTTCCATGTAATTTTTTTGCTTGTTGAAGCGAAATGTGTTGGGTGGAGTTGTTACTATCCCGACAAGGAGCCCGCAAACCATGGCAGAAAAAATATCCGCAATAATCGAATCACCTGTTTTTTGCCGTATGCGCTCCGAGAGCATGGGCATTAATCCCAGATAACCTGCAGTAAAACCTGCCGAGCGCAGCATCATTGCCCTGGTACCACGAAACAGACCAAACAATCCATTATTGGTATAGGCATTTTTAATAATCACACCGGGCGAAGGTTTTACCAGACTTAATTGTTGGGTTTGAGCGATCGCTTCAGGTATGGTTGCAGCAGCGCCAGCTATTCCACCGGATACAATGGATGATAATAATTTGCAGGCATCAGTCACCTCGCCATGCAGACCTGCTTCATGAATAAACAGACTGTTAAGCGACAGGGAAACACCAACGCGTAATACAAACGATACGTTATATGACAGAACGCCATCAAATGCGCGCGAACAGTTGAAGTTAACGCTGGTTTTTTCAGCACTGGTGCGTCGATTGATGACATGATTGCTATAATTGACAATTGAGCGTGAGCACGCTATTTGATGGTTATTTTTCCAAGATAATTGATGGTCGT
>CAZDYY010000086.1:0-7412 GCA_964509745.1 uncultured Legionella sp.
CTGTTATCTCATTGATTACATAGTATGAAACCGGACTCTGGTACGTTCATCAGCTGAATCTTCGTCGTCATCATATTCCAGACTTGGCCCTTTCTTTTGAGTGGCTGGCAAAAGGCGAGCGTTGTTATGAAATATAGATGATTTATCATTATTCACTTTGGAATGTATGATTTTCGATTGTTGTTGTATTTGAAGTATCTGCGGATTGTTTGGATGGCCTTGTAAAAGATTGATATACCAGTTGACGTAGTGTGAAACGCCTGAAATCGTTGACGAAAATGAAATTTGCTTCATAGTGTCAATCGCGGCACGAAGATAGAATAAATCACCAAAATGCCGTGGTCTTGTTGCTAAAATTCCGGGGAAATATTGATTGATTTCATCGATATTGATTTGCTGATGAGTTAATCTGTTCCCGACAAACATAAAGTTCCATGTATCTGAATCTTCTGGTGGTAATTCAACAGGCCAGTATTCAATTGAATTGTTCCAGTTTCGGTCTGCAGGATGTTCCACGATGTCCCGCCATTTGGCGCCCCGGAGCTTAAACGTTTCGTGTCCGATAATAATGATATACAGCACGGTATCGCCTGTAATTTCATTGGCTGTGCTATTCGGGCAATCGCTATAAAATGGCATGATGATTGTTATTTATGTTTATCAAGCATGCATTGTAGCATGAGTTTTGTTAACTTAAACTGTATTTTATACACTTGACTGGTAATCCATTCTACACCTTGCTAAAATGACTCAAAAATAAACAGGGACACATGTTCATGACAAGCTATTGTGGTTATATTGCTCTGGTTGGGCGACCAAACGTAGGTAAATCGACGCTACTGAACCGGATTTTACAACAGAAACTGAGTATTACCTCGCGAAAACCCCAGACAACCCGGCACAGTATCATCGGCATTCAAACGGAAGGGGATTATCAGTTTGTCTATGTTGATACCCCGGGCATTCACCAGGGTTCGAAGAAAGTCATGAACCGTGTGATGAACAAAACAGCCATTAGTACATTGCGGGATGTGGATGCGGTAGCATTTCTTGTGGATGGTACTCATTGGGGAGAGGAAGACGAGTATGTGCTCGGGTTGATTAAAAATGTTGATGTTCCCTGTTTTCTTGTCGTGAATAAAGTAGATAAAATTGTCGATAAAATGCAAATGTTGCCGTGGATTGAGGCGATGAGCAAACGGCATCCATTCAAGGCCATTATACCTATATCTGCCAAAACCGGTGTGCAGGTTGACGACTTGCAGGAAGCGTTAAAATCGATTTTACCTGAAGGCCCACACTTGTATGATGAAGATCAGTTTACTGATCGCCCGATTAAATTTTTATGTTCTGAATTGTTGCGGGAAAAGATTTTTCGTCTCTGTGGACAGGAATTGCCGTACTCAACTACCGTTGAAATTGAGTCATATAAAGATGAAGGAACGCTGGTCCGAATTCATGCACGCATTCTGGTTGAGCGTGATAGCCATAAGCGCATGATCATTGGTGATAAAGGTGCAAAACTTAAAGATATCGCCAGTAGTGCACGTTTGGATATGGAAGCGTTGCTGGGCAAGAAAGTGTTTTTGCAATGCTGGTGCAAGGTGAAATCCGGCTGGTCTGATGATGAACGGGTTTTGAAGCAGCTGGGTTATGATCACTGACGGCTTGCATGCCTTTGTTCTACACAAGCGATGGTCGGGAGATACCAGCGCGCAAGTGACCTTTTTTACCCGGGAAAAAGGCGTGGTCAGTGCCATGTTCAAGGGTGGCCGAACGCCGAAAAAGCAAACGCTGATTCAGCCTTTCACGCCATTATGGCTCACCCTTGATGCACGACGGGACTGGCATTATGTTCGCCATCTGGATGTGCTGGCACCTTCTTTAACTCTGGCCGGCGATGCGTTGTTTGCCGGATTGTATGTCAACGAGATTATTTATCATGGCGTGCAACAGCTTGATCCTGTTCCCATGATCTATGATGCCTTTATCCAAACCTTGCAATCATTAACCCAAACTCCACAACGCATGGAAATTGAAGCCTTGCTCAGACGGTTTGAATGGCAGTTTTTAATATCATGCGGATATCCGTTTTCATTTGCAAATGATGCACGAACAGGTATGCCGGTTGTTCCGGACTATCAATATGATTTTATTGCAGGTGAAGGCTTTGTCCAGACAATCCGCGGCGTTCCTGGTGCGCATATCATTGCCATGGCTCATGATCAACTGGAGGAGCCCGGCGTACTCAAGTCGGCAAAATGGATTATGCGTCGCGCGATAGATCATGCGCTGGATGGAAAGCGCATCATGGCGCGGGAGCTGTATCAGCAGGGGCAGGCAAAGACCGTGACGTTATCCCGAACGTAGTGATGGATCTCCTGTCTTACAGTGAAGCGTGATTGCTTTCCCATTTGTAACCTTGCAAAGTATATGCAACACTATGACCTTATATATTTTAATTGTAAATTGCTATATCGTTCCGGCAGGGAGAACTGAATATTGATCGATCGTCCTCAAGGTGGTGAGCGAGCCATTCTGGTGCAACTGGCGCTACCTGGAACAGCCGCTGATGCAGCTTTGGCAGAATTTAATGAACTGGCTACGTCTGCAGGCGCCGAGGTGCTGGGATGCGTTCTCAGCTCGCGCATTGCCCCGGAAGCCAAATATTTTATTGGTTTGGGGAAAGCTGAAGAAATTCATGCAAAAGTTCAGGAGCTGGGCGCTGAACTCGTTCTGGTTAATCATGCCCTGTCACCCTCGCAAGAGCGAAACCTTGAGCGATTGCTCGAATGCCGTGTGCTGGACAGAAGCGGGTTGATTCTTGATATTTTTGCACAGCGGGCACGTACTTTTGAAGGTAAACTACAGGTGGAGCTGGCTCAGCTGAAACACTTGTCAACCCGGTTAATTCGCGGCTGGACACACCTTGAGCGACAAAAAGGTGGCATTGGTTTGCGTGGGCCGGGTGAAACACAACTCGAAACTGACCGTCGATTGTTGCGCGATCGAATCAAACTGATTAACAAACGTCTGGATAAAGTGCGGAGTATTCGCGATCAAAACCGGCGTGCAAGGTTAAAGTCTGCCATGCCAACGGTGTCACTGGTTGGATACACCAATGCAGGAAAATCGTCTTTATTTAACAGACTGACCGGAGCCGGCATTCATGCGGCTGATCAGTTATTCGCAACCCTCGACCCCACGATGCGCAAGCTTGATTTACCTGGTTCGTCACCAGTTATACTGGCTGATACTGTGGGTTTTATTCGTGATTTGCCTCACCATTTGATTGAGGCCTTCCACGCTACTCTTGAGGAAACCAGAGATGCCAGTTTATTGTTGCATGTCATCGATGTGTCTGATCCGGATTGGCCAGAACATGTTAATGCAGTTCAACAGGTATTGAATCATCTTGGTATTGGTGATCTCAAATTGATTCAGGTATTTAACAAGATTGATTTGCTGGAGGGATGGCCTGCCAAAATCGAAGATGAGGGCAATACCTGCAAGGTATGGGTTTCATCTGCTACGGGTGCAGGTATGGATTTGTTATGTGAAGCCATAGTGACGCAGTTGCACGGTAAAGTGATTGAAGAGGAAGTCGTTTTGGGTATGGATGAGGCGAGACTGCGTGCTCAATTATATGAACAGGGCGCGGTGCTAGGCGAAACGGTGACAGAAGAGGGTGGCTGGCGGATAAAAATTCGTCTGGATTCAGAAGAAAGGCAACGGCTGTTTTCTGTGAGTTGATACGGCAAAAGGCCATCAAGGGTTGAGATGTTAGGGATGATAGCTATATGAACAGAAATAAAATAATCATGGCAATATTAAGTGCTGCGTTGTCAACAGCTGCAGTAGCTGAAAGCTCGGATACGTGGTTTGATGACCCGGAACAGTACAGGGATGAGCAAAGAGCCCACCGACAGATTGAACAGGAAGAAAGGCAGGAAGAACGAAGGGAACGACTGCCACTGAATGAGCCTGTGCCCATGAAGTATATTGTAACCATTGGCCTTGGTCCCGCATCGAATGGCGGTGGAACAAGCCAGACTTTTTTCCTTCAGCCGGATATTGAAAAAACCTATACAGCAACCAGCACAAGGCATACCCTGGTTATGGGAGCGTTGTTTGCAGGGGTTCAGGTTTCAGCAAGTGAAACGCTGGCAGGACAGCTGGGACTTGAATTTGTTGCGGCAAGCTCAACCAGTTTTAGTGGGGATATCTGGGAGGATGCTGATCCGGACTTTGATAATTACACGTATAATTATAGTGTTTCCCACGCCCATCTGGCCGTCAAGGGCAAGGCGTTGATGAATGTGTGCAATTATGTCACGCCTTACGTGAGCGGCAGTTTTGGCTATGGATCAAACCGTGCATCCGGTTTTACCATTACACCAAAAATATATGAGGAAGTGCCGGCACCGGCGTTTGAATCTGGCACAACCACAGCATTCACATACACCCTTGGGGTTGGTGTTCAAACCATGTTGAAAAGTAACTGGCAGGTTGGATTGGGATATGAATTCTCGGGTTGGGGGTCAAGTCAGCTGGAGCGCGCGCCAGGCCAAACATTGAATAGTGGCCTTGGTCAATCCGGTATTTATACAAACGCTCTGATGTTAAGTATTACGTTTGCAAAATAAAGATCGAATCAAGCAGTGGGGATTTTTCATAAAGTCGAGATCAAGACTTCAGAATAATTTATTATCCTTCCAAACCTGGCGTAATTTTGTGTTACACTATCGCGCGAGTGCCCGGTTTGGGGCAAACAGGAATCAGGTTCCCTGATAAGTTCTGGAGTAATACATTTATGCATGAGAACGCAGTTTTTTATACGGTTTTTTTAATTTTTGCAGGTGCTGCAGTTTTATCAACACTCGTGCTGTATACCAGACAATCGTTACTGGTTGCCTATATTCTTCTTGGTGCAATTCTGGGTCCATGGGGCTTGAAATTGATATCTGACCTGAGTGCTGTGCAGCAGGTCGGTGAGGTAGGGATCGTCTTTCTGCTCTTTCTGCTTGGATTGCATCTGCAACCGCAAAATCTTATTCACATGTTGAAAAAAGTCACCTGGATTGCGATATTCAGCTCGGTTCTTTTCGCTTTTATCGCCTATTTAATTGGCCGCTGGTTTGGTTTGTCCAGTACAGAATCCTGGGTTCTGGGTGCTGCCATGATGTTTTCAAGCACCATTATTGGTCTGAAGCTGTTGCCAACAACCATCCTGCATCACCAGCATACAGGTGAGGTCATGATCAGCGTATTATTGATGCAGGATTTGATAGCTATTATTGTGCTGATTTTAATTAACGGGGCACAACAGGGCGGTGGTCTCCACTGGCATGACTTGATGCTGGTCTGCGTGGCGTTGCCCGCATTGATATTTTTTGGATTTTTGGCAGAACGATTTGTGCTGGTTAAATTGCTCGCGCGTTTTGACAGAACCCAGGAGTATGTTTTTCTCTTGTCCATTGGATGGTGTCTTTCCATGTCAGTGGTTGCCAATAAACTGGGACTGTCGGAAGACATTGGAGCGTTTGTTGCCGGGGTTGTTCTGGCCTCAAGCCCGATTTCATTATTCATTGCCGAAAGTTTGAAACCACTGCGTGATTTTTTTCTGGTAATGTTTTTCTTTTCCGTTGGTGCTACGTTTAATTTCGGGTATGCAGCCCAGGTATTGATCCCTGCATGCATTCTGGCAGCGCTCATGTTGACCTTTAAACCCCTCTGTTTTCAAATGTTGTTTATTAAATCGGGTAAAAAAAACGTGTTGCCCGGGAGGTTGGTGTACGGCTTGGACAAGCCAGTGAGTTTTCTCTGCTGGTTGCAAGCATTGCCCTGACTACCGGGCTGATTTCCGATGTTGCTTCAAACCTGATTCAGGCTGCGACCATTTTAACGTTTATTGTGTCCTCCTATGTGGTGGTGTTGAACTATCCAACACCCATGTCGTTATCTGATGAAATGCGCAAGGATTAGTGAAAATGGACTTATTGGTCATTGTGGTATGTTTGTTAAGTGAGCGCTTTCTTATTCACAAGAGTGCGCATAACCGGTTTCACTGGTTCATGAGCTGGGCTAACGGGGTATTGTCCAAAACTGCTGACAAGTATTCCCCATGGGTTTTACTGGCGATTGTTGTGCTCCCATTGTTGATCCCGGCCTGGCTTGTGTTGCATCTGTTTGGTCATCTGCTATTTGGAATAGTTGGCCTGGTGTTGAACATAGCCTTGTTCTATTATTGTCTTGGTCCGGTTAATCCATTCTATCCTGTGCATGCAAAACCGAATGACCAGTTGATAGATGAGGATATTGCCCATTACCTGGTGAAAGTTAACGGTGAGTTATTCGCTGTTTTATTCTGGTATCTGGTGCTGGGCCCGACGGGAATTCTGGCTTACCGGCTGATTTCATTGTCCAGGAATTTATCTGCAGTGAATGGTCAGGCCGTTGTTGTTTTAAACTGGTTTGACTGGATTCCTGTCAGAATGACTGCATTGTTTTATCTGGTGGTAGGGAATTTCCAGGTGGGTTTTCGTCAATATAAAACACAATTTTTAACCAGCCCTGAGAATAATGTCCATTTCCTTTCCGGTTGTGCAATGGCAGCACTCGATACAGGAACCAGTGAACAAAAACCGATGATTCAGGCCGAAATACTGGTTGAACATGCAACCATCGTTTTTCTGGTATTATTGGCATTTTGTACTATAGTTGCATGGGTATAGATGTTATCAGCCCGAAAACATAATGACTGATTGGTGTGTTTAATGACCATTTTAATTCGTATTGCCGGTTGCCTTGCATTGATTTTACTCTCCGGTTGCACAACCTGGGATGCCTATGGAAAGCACGTTCAGGAACGGGCAGCCTGCAAGGCTGTGTGCCAGCAACGCCAGATGGTATGCAATCAAACCTGTTATAACAATTGCCCGGAATGCTGTCTTGCTTCCAACCAGCGTACAGCACGAAGTTACCGTCACTATCAACATCAACAGCATATCAAGGGCGCGCCGGTTATTCGTCAGTTGAATTCTTATCGTGATCCACTACAATGCCGCAAAACAACGTGCGATTGCCCGACTGATTATCATGTTTGTATACAGGCGTGTACCGGAAAAATTCCCAAGCGTCTGCAAGTGGCCCCAGCTTGCTGATATATATTAAAGTTTTGAGATACGAGGACCATGTTCATGACAAATGAAATGATTAATGATATTGACCCGGTAGAAACCCGGGAATGGCTCGATGCACTGGAGGCAGTTGTGGCTCTGGACGGCAATGAACGTGCCGCATACCTTTTGAAGGAATTGATGAATCGTGCCAGGGCTGAAGGGATTAAATTGCCTGCAGCAATCAATACGCCATATCGAGACGACATAGATCCCGAGAGCATATTTTTAGAA
>CAZDYY010000087.1:0-7404 GCA_964509745.1 uncultured Legionella sp.
GGCGATGTGTAACAAATCACCTGATTCAAATCACTCAGGTCGAAGTAACACCACGCGGTGGGCGTGTTGTCGGTAAATGTGACATATGGGCCTAGTGTGTTCATTTAATCCCCAAAATGAGCCTTTCCTTGAAATACTGTTTAATTAAGGATAGACTATGCAATAGTACCATGCAAGTGAAACCTGCAACCTCATCTTGACAAATAAATGAACATTAAAATAATATAACGCTCTTATCCGCCGAAGGCAAAATATTAAATCATAAGGTATGTTGCAATGACTCTGTTTAATATGACTGAACTAAATAAATATCCCGATCTAACAGCCTTTCTCACGGCGGACAACACGGCCAATTTAATGAATTTGGCGTGGCATTTGGAATCCGGGTATTTCCTGACCTTGATTGACAAGGGATCTCATCGATTGCCCCTGGCCAGTATTACTGCGGCTATGGGTCTGGTGGATCACCTGAAAACATTAATTCAGATGAACGATATTAAACCCGAGCTGAAAATTGATGTGGCAGATACATTCAGAGCGTCCATACGTTGCGGTCAATCCGGGGTTGTCAATTATTTAATGGAAAGTTTCCCTCTTGTGCTCATGAACGCAAAAGTGCTTTATTCTGCAACACAAGTTTCAATATAAAAGCTGTAACCTACCCCTTCCTTGATGAACGGATTTTCTGGTATTTGTGTTACAGCGTTTCTTTTTTTGGATAATAACGTTTGCAATTCGTTTGTTTTTAAAAAATTTACGGTATCTTGCTGGATTTTTTGCAGATACAACGCTGCATCCTGATGCTCTGATAGCTGTGCCTCAAATCGTTTGCAGGTTTCTTTTCGGGTCTCTCTCAGGTCATCCATTTCATTGCGGATTGCTTTGGTTAAAAAATCATCCGGGCACGCATCATCATCCAGATCTGACAAGCGTCTTATTTTATTTATAGCTTGTTGAAACCAGGGTTCAACCAATCGATTATAGTCTTTATCACACGTTTCAATCTCTTCCATGAGGACGTGTTTTTGTTTGATTTCAGGTCGCTCGCGGAATAATATCTCCAAAAAATCCTGGCAACGTTTGAATATTTCCGCCTCTTTCAAGCTGTTCGAGTCGATATAACCCAAATTCAATAATTCACTGCCAATTTGATCTTTTATCGCAGACAAAATACTGAATAAACGATAGTCACGCTGAAACGCTGTTTTTAATTTTTTCTCAATGGCTTCATTCGTTAACGAGCCAACGTATACATCCTGCGAATTGACTGGTTTCACACCATATTTTTGCTCAGCAAGCGTGAAAAATCGCGTATTGGTATGCACATCTTGCGTTGACTGGTTGGCTGTTCTGGAAACAATCTCATGCCGAATGCGATACAATAAATCATCAATTGATTTTGGTTGCTCAAAGCTGTCTACCAGGCTGTTAACACCATCGTGAAATCCGGACGTACAATGCAGTGCTCGCTCATACAATTTGTAAGCAATGGATGCCTGGGTATCCGAGCTGGAACTGATCATTTTCAAGTAAATGACTTTTAAACTGTCCAGGACTTGTTGCTTCATTTCATACGTAGCATTCTCGCCAACATGGATATTAAGTCGCACAACAAAAGTACTCTTTTGTTGTGGGGACTCCAGATGCGATTGAGTGAGTATTGTGAGTTTCTCCAGCCAATCTGCTGACCACTTCGCCAAGGCATCTTCCATGCCCGGTTTGATCGGTGGCTGTTGATATAACTTTTCCTCGTTGTATATTGGCATAAGTTCACAAATACACCTGATAAATTAGTTTGAGTGACATTCTGTCATAAATATAGTGTTTATGTTAATTTTATACCCACTATCATCACCTGCTTCAGGGCGATGTCCCCCTCCCCCGGTTCAGATTTTTTCGCAGATTATTTGGGGCTGTTGATATTTATCCTCCGAAGTCTGACCCTATTGGTTTTTCTAATTTGCCTCTACACGAAGAAACAATTTCTTGCTTAAAAAAAAACACTAGCGTAAAATATGAACAACTAACGATTTCAATGAATAATAATTATGCCAACTAAAAAGCAAAAATATGATTTTTTAACTGAGGAAGAACGCAGTTTTCTTGAAGCAAATGTATGGTCATCAGTTGATGAAGCCTTTAATTATGCCGTTGAAAATCGCGCCATAATATTGACTGGGCGCATGAAGAAACTGGAGTCCCTGATTAGCGCGGAGAAATTAACACTTACTCAAGTAATGCAGTTAACTGACGCTCAAATTGATAAATTCGAGAATATCACAGCTTTCCTGATTCATTTTAAAATGACCGTGGATGATTGGATGGCGATTGAACATAACCTGGATTCCTGGATAAACGAACACGGGAATCATGTCATGAATTGCAGCGTTTTACTCTTCTTGAAAAAGATGAATCCTAATGATTTTGGCATATTAAGGGAAGAAGGAACCACGAAAATAAAACGCTTGTCCATGCTTCTGATTGAAGGCAGGATTAACGGCAAAGAGGCGTCTCAAAAAATCATGTTTAGTGCTCATCGAGCTTTCAAGTCGTTAACTGCTGATGATATAACGGTGATAAGACAGATTAACTGGTCTCTGCTGACAGGCTTGTCGTTTGATCCGCTTCCAAAACATCTTTCAGTTGATGAAATTCTTGAATTATCAGACCTTGAATTATCCTTGTGTACCACTGAAAAACCTGAGGTCAACGTACGCCCGAATTCACCGAAAGACAATATTACTACACAGCTTTTTATCGCTGCAGAAAATGGCTACAGTGATCGCATTACTGAGCTGGCAAAATTTGGTGCAGAAATAAATGCGTTAGATGAAAATGGTGCTACTTCAGCTTTCATTGCAGCTAAACATGGTCATGTCCATGTCCTTGTCCAGTTGGCAATGCTTGGTGCCAACATGAATTTGTCAGACAAAGATGGCAAGACCCCGGCTTATATCGCTGCTCAAAATGGTCACTACCATATCATTACCATTCTTGCAGCATTCGCTGATGTAAACCTGAATATACCAAACAAAAATGGCGTTACACCAGCGTACATTGCAGCTCAGGCAGGCCATGTTCGCGTTCTCACTGAGCTGGCGCAAGGCGGTGCAGACCTGAATATACCAAACAACAACGGCGCGACTCCTGCGTTAATAGCCGCCTGGATGGGACATAAAGCCGTCATTATTGAACTGGAAAGATTAAAGGCAAGCCTGAACACTCCTGACAAAGACGGAGGCACTGCCATTTTCGCCGCAGCGCAAAGAGGTCATGCCGACATTGTTAAACTGTTATTGAACCATCCCTCTTATCAAGCTATCCCACTTGTGACCAGTGTTGAAGCGCTAAGTAAAATTACAACGTCTCATGATGGTGCTGTAGTTAAAAGAATGAGTGATTTTATTTGCTCAAAACTGGAGTTCGTCACCACAGATGCAAAAATATCCGTGTCTGCAGCTGAGATTGCTTCCATTATGGGACACAAAGCGGTTGTTGATCTGTTTGCAGCCAGTAAGCAACCCGCTGATACTCATCTTGCAGAACAAAAAAAACAGTTATTTACTCCAAAAACCAAATCAAATGAGATGGATTTCACTGCTCTATTGCTTGATTCTCCTAAAAAAACCATACCAGTCAACACAAACAATACCTTGGCGCAAACTACATTGGGAGACGGGAATTGTGCTTATAACGGCATTGCATTATTTTTAAGTGATTGCTTTCTAACAGCACAATCTGCAGACAATGCCGATCTCACAAGATTTAGCAATGCATTAAATCAACAACTGGTAAAGGATAAAACTCCAAACGCCCCATTTGACTTTACTACACTATTTAAAAATGAAACGCAGGCTGATCTGGATAAAACCCAGAAATTTCTCGCCCCCGTTTTGCGTCAAATGGTGGTCGATACCATGCGCGACCCACTGAACGTATATGGATATGAAATCGATTTAATATTTATTGATCCGAAAAAATCACCGGCTCCGTCAGAGTCATCTGGACTGGAGTATTTATTATCACTGGGTTTTACCAAAGACAACCGATCCAGAGCAATCCAATATGGTAAACCCACATTAATCCAATATGGTGAGGACCATTGGTTTTATGGAAACTCCAGTGCCCGCGGCTGGAAAATGCACAAACTGGATTTTCAAACAATTAACGGGATGATTCAGGAAGCCAATATTGATTTTACAACAATGGAAGTGCTGCCCAATCCTCGCTCCATGACTATTTGTAATTATATTGAATCAATCAAAGTTCATACGCATGGCTACAAACAGATTCTTCTTGATAGCCTTTTTGTCATCGCGGATTCTATTGTCGCAGAAAATGCTATTACAAGCGACATTCCGGAAGCAGAAACGTTCCTGGTACACGAATTCATTAATCAACAATTAGACACGTTACACAAGATTTCCCCTGGTAATTTAAATCAACTGAAAGCAATGATAGAAATATGGTGGAACGACGAAGGATTTGCATCCTATCTCGAAGCCATTGAAATGCAAGCAACCGGACCAGGCGATAGAGCTCGCTGGGGCTCAAGTCCTGAATTTAATGTATTAGGCAACCTGTTTCAAATCAAGATCCATCTCAGTTGGAATGGCGATGGCGGGTATACTTTGGGTGTAGAAAATAATGCAACTGCCCGAATCTGCTATTTGGATATATCCGGACTCCATTGGACATACCATCGACAAAAACCGGTTGCTGTTAATCAAGACAATCCAGTCAATGAATTATTAGGTGACGATGTTAAGGCACTCATGCTCACGGCCGCCGCAGAGGGTAAGACGAGCCTCATCACGTCTTTTGCAAATCGAGGGATAAACGTAAACACTCCAAATATCCGGGGTGCTACCCCGCAAACCAATAACCCGACTGGGCAGGCCAGGTTAAAACCAGAACTGCATGACGACCCTTCCAGCATGGCCTTCATTGCCGCCCGAATGGGGCATGACCATAAAATAGCCGAGCTGATAGAACAGGGTTTGAACCCGAATATACCGGATGAACATGGCATGACCCTGGCTTGCATTGCAGCAGAACAGGGTCACGTCAGGGTCATTGTTGAGTTGGCATTTGCCGATGCAGATTTAAATATACCCAACAAAGACGGAGAGACCCCGGTCTTCATCGCCGCCCAACATGGTCATGAGAAAGTCATTAGAGCGTTGAGAATGGCCGGTGTAAACATGGATAAACCAACATCCAATGGCATGCCTCCGGTTTACATCGCGATTCAGGAAAATCACATCGAGGTCCTCAAAGAACTGGCAACATCAGGTGCTGACTTAACCTCACCAATGGCCAGCCAAAAAATAACCCCGATTTTTTTCGCTGTCTTACTTGGACGAATCAACATTGTGCGTTTTTTCCTGAACGATATACCTTATAAACCAATACCCTGTTTTTCCAGCGTGGATGACATCACCGGCTTGAACGATACAGATGATGTCAATATGCAGAATAGAATAAGCAAGTTTCTTTCTGAAAAACAAAAACCAGGTCAATCAACCCTGTCCATCCTGCCTGAAGATATCGCCTTTATTATGGGACATCAGGACATTGTTGAACTGTTCAAGGCATCAAACGCCAGCAAAGGCTTCATACCCATCGACATGGCAACACTCCAAACCAATATCCTGGCTGAACAGGCCAAATTAAAGCCAGAATTGCATAACGATGCCTCCAGTACGGCCTTCATTGCCGCCCGAATGGGGCATGACCATAAACTAGCCGAGCTGATAGAACAGGGTTTGAACCCGAATACACCGGATGAACATGGCATGACCCTGGCTTGCATTGCAGCAGAACAGGGTCATGCCGGGGTCATTGCCGAGCTGGCATGCGCCGGTGCAGATTTAAATATACCCAACAAAGATGGTGCAACTCCGGCCTTTCTCGCCGCTCTCAATGATCATATCGAAGTCATCAATGCGCTGGCAGCATTCGAAGCAAACCTGAATACACCCAATCAGCATGGGATGACCCCAATTTACATCGCAGCCCTGGCGGGTAATCTCACAATCCTCACCGAACTGGCAAATCAGGGTGTAAACGTGAATACACCCGACAACGACGGCAATACTCCCGCCTGGGGCGCCGCCCATCGAGGGCATACCCATGTCATCACGGAGCTGGCAAGGCTAAAAGCAAACCTGAATACTCCCAATAATTATGGCAACACCCCGACTTACATCGCCGCCAAACAGGGCAATCTCCTTGTCATCACTGAACTGGCACGATTAAAGGCGGATTTGAACACCCCAAACAAACAAGGTGCCACACCGATTTTCGTAGCCGCACGAGAAGGTCATATCCACATAGTCAAGTGCTTGTTAAATCATCTTGTTGATCACGCCATACCCTTTGTTTCCAGTGTGGATTCTATAAAACGTTTTGCCAAACAACAAAAAGATGCTACTGCTGTGAGTCAGCGAGTGGATGACTTTATTACAGCCAAACTGGCAGCAGGTGCAGAGGAATCACAGATTCATGTTCTGCCAGAAGACATTGCAGCTATTATGGGGCATCAAGCGATTGTTGAATTATTCAATGTACCAAACGCCAGCAAAGGCTTTAAACCCATCGACATTGCAGCAATTCAAACCAGCATCCAGGTTGAACAGGTAAAGCCGAAGGCCGAATTGAATGACGATGTCTCCAGCATGGCATTCAAAGCCGCGCGCAAGGGTTCTGCCCATAAAATTGCCGAACTGAAAGCCCGTGGTGTGAACTTGAATACACCTGACGAAACTGGCAAGACCCTTGCTTGTATTGCTGCAAAATATGGGCATGCCGATGTCATCGCCGAACTTGGATTAAACGGTGCCGACTTAAATATTCCAAACAAACATGGTGAAACTCCGGCTTTCATTGCTGCTAGACACGGTCATGCTGACGTCATCCATGCTCTGGTAATGTTCAAGGCAGATATAAATACACCAGACAACCATGGCAATACTCCGGTTTTCTGTGCTGTCAAGTTTGGTAATGCCCATATTGTCAGTGTGCTGGCAGAATATGGCGCAGACCTGAATACACCCAATAATAATAAAATGACCCCTGCTCTAGCTGCCGCAGGCTTTGGTAATTCTGATGTGATCAGGGCACTGGAAAAAGGCGGCGTAAAATGGGATGCAGGAATTCTCTCAGGTGCTACTCCGATATGTTATGCTGCCATGTGTGGGCAGGCCGCCATCATAGGTGATTTGGTGAGATTTGGTGTAAATATTGATACTCCCAACAACAACGGCTGTACCCCGGTTTTCTTAGCCGCACAGCAAGGGCATGCCGCCGTCATATGTGAATTGGCCAAACAAGGTGCAAATATTGATGCTCCTGACAACAACGGCCGTACACCTGCTTTCGTCGGCGCACAGGAAGGGCATG
>CAZDYY010000088.1:0-1564 GCA_964509745.1 uncultured Legionella sp.
CAACTGTCCTGACGCATTCAGGGTAAAGACTGAGCCGGCATATTGCAGACGGGTCTGCTGGACAGACCATTGCCTGTTGGTCAGGCTGGCACGCAGTTTGACCTGCTTTGCCGCAAATGATTTGATTTGCAGTTGATCGATATCCAGATACTGAATAGACAAACTGAACGGCAGATCAGGAAAATCTATCTTGTCGTTTTGCGACGGTTTGATGCCGGGATCAACCTGTAATTTTTTTGCATGGAATTGTTTAATGATCAGCTCTGGATGCCAGAGATGCTTTATTGTCCATGCAACGCGCCCCTGAGTGAGTCGGATATGCATGGATTTTTCGGTGTATTCCAGGGTCTGGAACGAAACCGGGCGGATTAAACTGCCCTCAAGATGCTGTGCACGAAGCGTGCCGGGTAACACAAGATTTGCCAGTTTCACCAGAACCACAAGACCTTGCGTGGTGCTGAGCAGGAAGAAGGCCGTTCCGCAAACCAGAAGAGCTATCAATCCTGCTCTGTATATATACCTCATTAATCTTGCCAGTTTCATATTAAAGATCAGGCCCCATATTAATGACCAGTTTAGGTGAATGGTCAGGCATCCTTTGCCAGTTTTGATCGATTGCCTGTGCCACTTCGATTTTTATCGGGCCAACAGGTGAGACCCACATTAATCCAAGACCTGCGTCATACAGTGTGTTTCTGGACGTCGGGTTATAGACTGCACCACAATCATAAAAGCCAACAAGATAAAATTTATTGATCAATTCCTTTTGAATTTCTGCTCCTGCATAACTCATGGTTCTTCCAGGTCCTATTGAATTATAACTATATGCCTTGAGATTTTCTGCTCCCCCCAGCAACTGAGCCAGTGACAAGGGGACTTGATATATATCACTCACCCGGGTTAAACCCTGAATGCCATGAAAGAAAAATCGTGTCCGGATTTGCTCAATGGTGATGGCGGCCTTGGCATCGAGCGTTGCCTGAGCCAGGTTCACCTGGGATAAAAGAGCTTTGTTGGCCACCAGACCGGTTAATGAAACATTATAACCGGAGGGTGAAAATAATTTATTGGTGACATTGTTCCAGTTAAACGCTGCCTTGGGAAAAAACAGGGACTCTTCTGTTGTTGTGAATCCGGAATAATTATAACGCTCATTTAAACCGTTTAATGACAGGGTACGCTGAAAGTTTGTTACCACATGCTGTTGTCCCACACCAAATAAAACAGAATTGCTTTGACCGGCGCTGTACATCAGATTGGTCAGGCCGCCATTGAAGCTCCAGGAGTCATTGACCGGGTTTTTTCCAGGCACCAGATACTGGCCCTGGATGGTGTTTTGCTGAAACGACCCTTGAGCAATCGCATTGAACTTGTGTCCGGACCGGTTAACCGGAATCACACTCAATCCCAGCCGGCCGCGGGGCCCTGTATCTGTACCATATCCCGCACCTATGGAATATTTGACGCGTTTTGCCGGTTCAAGGTTTACCTTGACGGGTATTTCCCTTTCTGTGCCGATGTCCGGCGTAACATTGACGGCATTAAAATACCCGCTGCTGACCAG
>CAZDYY010000088.1:1574-7398 GCA_964509745.1 uncultured Legionella sp.
TGACCAGATTGCTGTTTAATTTCAGTAACAAGTCGGTTGACCAGGGCTGTTTGTATTTGAATGGCACAAAGCGATAGATCAACTCAGGTGAAACATTTGCCGGTTCAAAATGGACGGGTCCGAAAAAATATTGTGGGCCAGTGTTAAATAACAACACGATGCTGGCTGCAAGCCTTGACCTGTCAATCAGTACCTGTGATTTGTCAAATGTGGCATGCAGATAGCCTTGCTGTTCTGCTGCATTGGATAACATCTCCCGGGCTTTTTCATATAACGCATTATTGAATGGCTGGCCTGTCTTGAGTGGAATGTCCTGCAATGCTTTTTGAATTTCGGCGTTGCCGGCACCATCGCCTGTGACCTGAAGCGTCAGGGATGTGATGTGGACCTGGGGGCCTGCAAGAATGGATATGATTAACCCGGACCCGGATGGGTGAATGGAGATTTGAGGATTGAAAAAGCCATAAGGGGTCATGGCTTTTTCTACCTGGGTGCGAATTTCATCCGGGGGTTGTTCTGCAACAGATTGATGCCTGTATAGCTCAGTCAGACGATTTTGTATGTTGAGCATCACATCGCCAGAAACCCCGGTAAGCTGTACGCCGGGCAGACTGGCGGCATGGACCCACAAGGGTAAGCTGCAAATGATGAATATCAACCATTTCAACTGACACAACACATCGGGTTTGCATCGACCGCGGTAAAACAATTTACAAGATCCTTTATTTCCACATCTGCTGAAATACACCATCCCTGTCAATGATCAAATGCTTGAGTGCTGCCAGCACATGCAACCCAATCAAACTCGCCAGAACCCATGCAACATATCCATGAATAGTAAAAAACAGTTCAGACAGGTCAGGATTTTTTTCTACCCAGTCAGGCAATTGCCAGCCAAAAAATGCAATGCCATGTTTTCCGAATGATGCGCCAAGAAAGCCGGCCAGTGGCATGATAATGATGCAAAGGTAGAGTGAGAAGTGCACAAGGTGGGCTGCCTTGACTTGCCAGCCTGGAACGCTGTCAGGCAGAGGGGCTGGCTTGTGTCCAATGCGCCATAAGACACGTAGCAGGACAAGGGTGCCGGTGATCAGCCCGAATGATTTATGCAGGTCAAATATCACCCGGCTGTCGGGCTGGTTTTCAATGGATACCATATACCAGCCGGCAGAAAGCATGCCAATGAACAGCAGTGCCAGCGTCCAGTGCAATCCTCTTGAAACGGCATCATAATGCCATGGGTTACGTGTTTCCTTTTTTTGCATGGTCAAGTCCTTTTTTACGTAAATAAAGCAAACAGGCCGGGGTCAACATGAGCGCAATACCACTGCCAAATATCAGCCTGAAGTGATTGGCGCTGCCCATGTCCAGGCTTTCTGCCGGCGGGATAAATCCTATCACCAGCGTAATAGTGCATCCCGCCAGACCTGCAGCACAGGTCAGATAATATCCAAATCTCTTGCCGGGGATTGAGAATGGACGGTGCAGGTGTTTGAATTTTCTTTTCACACAAATTGCAGCAAGAAACATCAGGACATACATCATGATATACAGCTCTGTGCTGAGGGCTGTGAATAACCAGTAAATGGCATTAACGCTCGGAAAAAGCAGGAATACGCTGCACAAGGCTGTCACCAGCACGGCTTGCAGAATGAGAATGCGTGATGCGACGCCATGCTGGTTCAGGCGATACAGCCAGTGGGGTAAAAATCCGTTATCTGCAGCCAGCAATAAACCTTTGGCCGGTGAGATAATCCAGTTCACCATGCTGCCAAGACTGCCCAGCAGCAATAAAATAACCAGCACAGGCATCAGACCGGTTAAATGGTACACTTCAAAAAAATTGTTGAATGCCTGCATGACACCTTGCACCAGACTGATTTTTTCCTTTGGCATGACGATGGCAATGGCCAGCGAGCCAAGAATCATGGTGATTAAAATCAAAATAACGGAAAAAAACATGGCGCGCGGATAATTGCGTTGCGGATCACGGACATTGCGGACGTGAACTGCGGCCAGTTCCATGCCAAGGAAGGATGTCATCATGGCGGTGAGTGAAACCCATGACTGTGAATCGCTCCAGTGAGGGATCATGCTGGCAAAACTCAGGTCAATGGCAACCGGATTGCCTTTGACAAGCCAGGTGATGGCGAGAAAAATAATAAACCCCATCGGCACGATCATGCCGAATATGGCACAAAACCCGGCAAAGGCAGCTGAGGTGCGCAGTCCTTTCAGGCCGACAAAGGTCAGTGACCAGAATACCCCGAGAATGATGGCAATCAGGTAAAACTTGTTTTGTGCCAGCGCCGGGTTGATCAAATACGCCAGTGTACCGGCGATAAATGACAGCATGGTGGGATACCAGACCATGGTGTTAATCCATTGCAGCCAGATGGTAAAAAATGCCACGTTATCGCCAAAGGCATGGCGGACCCAGCTGTAAACCCCGCCTTCCTCTTCTGGCCATGTCGAGGATAATTCGGCAGAAACCAGTGCGACCGGGATCAGGAAAATGATGGCGGAAAAGATAAAGAAAAAAATCAGTGAGGATCCAAACAATGCGGTGGTTGGAAGGTTGCGCACACTGTCAATGGCGCCGGTAATTAACAGGATTAGGGCAAGTACCGATATTTTGTGCGGGGATAACGTGTTCATTAATGACAAGCCTTGTGAAGTATTATTTTTCGTCGCGATGTTTGCCATCACGACATGCCGGTGAATTGGGGACGTCCCGCAAGCGTCGCCGCCATTCATCCGGTGTATAGAGGTGCAGGCTGAGAGCGTGCAATCCTGTCGAAAACTCGGCATTGAGACAGGCGTTAACCAGGCGATGACGCGCCACGCGGTTTTCGCCGTCAAATCGTGCTGATACGGCAATCACCTTGAAATGGGATTCTGCTCCAGCCGGGACATGATGACGGGAGGATTCATCCTCAATCGTCAGGACGTCCGGGTTAAATGCACTGGAGAGTGCATCATTCATGCGTTGCAATCGCGACATAACAAGGGGCTGGTTATTCAAGATAAGTAAATTATACGCAAAAACAGGGTGGTTAGGAACCGTTAGTTCATTCTGTCGGTTGTCCCTGGGTGTGAGTAAACTGCCTGGGACAACCGGCTGGGTATTATACAAGCCTCAAAGGTTCCGGGTTGCTATGTCGAACGTCAGTATCTTCTGCTACCTGCAGTAGCAAATTCCCTGCTGGAATTGATTCCCATGGGGCCTGGTCAAGCAGACTGCTCGATGAGTTTTTCCAGTCAAATTGATCCATAGCCAGGGATCGCTGGGCTAGTGGTTGTAATGGCGAGCCAATTGATTCGCAGATAAAGGCAGTTGATGAACAGCCCTTAAAGTCGATTGGGGAATGGTTTGCAAAATTGACAAGCTCAATCTCTGATGGGCACTTTATTTTTGGAAAATCTATATTTGAAATCCCTGTATTGGAAAGTAGCCCTTCTAATACACGGCCGTTATATTCAACCGGCCCCGGGACCAGAACAGGCTTTCTGCAACAGCATCTTGATACAAGCTCATAAACCGTGCTCGCTGCCTTGCTCAGGGCCTTGAAGGGAGACAGAAGGCCACCAATGATTCCCTTTACAAGAAACCCCGAATTGGAATAGCTGTGGTTATAGACCGAGGTGAGCATGGAAAAGGGGATAGTGTACCAGGGAAGTTTTTTCCTGTTTAAATCGTTTAGTGTACTAATGAGAACTTCGCCTGCGAAAGCCGCGATATTGGCTGCCGGTATGAGCCACCAGCGAATGCAGGTATTGTAAGCGAATGAGGTGAATTCTTTGCGGTTATACTTGTAAGGCCTTGTCCAGTCGGATTCATCATAGGCTTGAGTTAAGTCCAGAATATTTTGCGCCAGTTTAAATCTATTCGGATCGACGTTTGTGCCGGGGTTAATTACGTTTGCCAGGTTTGTATAAGCCATGCCTTGCTCCTGATGATTGATTGGATCATGTTTTATTGATTTTCAGGTTGCGTATTATACGCGCAGCAAGGCATGAAGGCAATGGTTATATTTTTCCTGCCAGCCGGTTTTCCAGCTTCACATAATCCGGTAGCCCGTCTTTATAGGGTGGATAAGCTTCGCCCTGGATCAGGGGTTGAAGATAGCGGCGACAGGCGTCGGTAATTCCCATGCCATCCTCGCGGATAAATTCAGCCGGCATGGCTTTTTCCTGATTCGCCACATCTGCCAGCGGCACGTGACCAATGGACCAGCGGTAGGGGGAATCCTGTTCGCGCACGATAATCGGCATGATGGCATTGTGACCGCTGAGTGCCAGCTCAACAGCGGCTTTACCCAGTGCATACGCCTGTTCGACATCAACGCGTGAGGCAATGTGCCTTGCTGCACGCTGCAGGTAATCTGCCACGGCCCAGTGGTATTTGTAATTCAGTTCACTTTTGACCAGCTGTGCGATGACAGGTGCGACGCCACCCAGCTGGGCATGGCCAAATGCATCACGTAACCCGGCATCGCTTAAAAACTGACCCTGCTCATTACGGATGCCTTCAGAAACCACCACCACGCAGTAGCCATATTGCTTGACGCATTCATCTACACGTTTTAAAAACTTGCCCTGATTAAACGGGACCTCTGGAAATAATATGATATGCGGTGGTTGATCATGTCCTTCGCCTGCCAGACCACCGGCGGCGGCTATCCAGCCCGCATGGCGACCCATCACCTCGAGGATAAAGACTTTGGTGGAGGTGGCGGCCATCGAGGCGACATCGAAGCTGGCTTCCAGTGTGGATATGGCAATATATTTCGCAACCGAACCAAAGCCAGGGCAGGCATCGGTGAACGGCAGGTCATTATCGACGGTTTTCGGGATGCCGATGCAGGTCACCGGGAAGCCTGCGGCGGCACTCATGTTGGCCACCTTGTTGGCGGTATCCTGGGAGTCTCCGCCACCATTGTAGAAAAAATAACCAATGTTGTGGGCTTTGAATATTTCCAGCAGCCGGTCAAATTCCGCGCCATCGTTTTTCAGTTTATAACGGCAGGAACCAAATGCGCCGGACGGTGTATGCATGAGTTTGGCAATGGCCTCATCCGTTTCAAGCGAGGTATCAATCAACTCATTTTCCAGTGCGCCGATGATGCCGTTTTTGGCCGCAAACACCTTGCCGATTTTTTGCGGATGCTGGCGTGCGGTTTGAATCACACCGCATGCCGAGGCATTAATTACAGCGGTGACTCCACCTGATTGGGCGTAAATTGCATTTTTTATTGTCATCATGACTCCGTAGCTGGATTAAACAAGGATAAACGTTCATATTCTTCAAGTACTGCATCGATACTGCTGATCATTTGTGCAAATTCGTTTTGTAGCGCATCAACATGTGTTGCTCTGGCTGCAAGATGTTCCAGCCTGACCACATCGTGTTGCAATTGTGTGACACCACAAAAACAACAGGCACCATGCAATTTATGCGCAATTCGTTCCAGGCTTTCCAGGTCCTGTTGCTCGAATGCATCCAGAAACTCCTCGCGGTTTTGCTGTAATTCCAGCACAAAATGAGTGAAAAATTCAACGGCCAGTTCCTGATTCCCGGATACCTTTTCCACACACAGGTTCCAGTCAATGGCCGTTGCTGTGGATTGTGTCATGATGAGCAACAATTGCTGGAGCAGGTGTGTTTCATCAAGGGGCTTTTGCAGGACCAGTTCAATGCCTGCGTTATACAGTTGATCCTTGTGCATATCCCCGGCATTGGCACTGATGAGGATGAGCGGCGTGTTTTGATTGAGTGTTGAGGACTGGTGGATGTTGCGGGCTGTATCCAGTCCATTCAGTT
>CAZDYY010000089.1:0-7397 GCA_964509745.1 uncultured Legionella sp.
AGCCAGAAAATGGAGGCTGTTGGTCAGTTAACCGGTGGTGTGGCACATGATTTTAATAATTTGCTGGGCATCATTATTGGTAATCTTGATTTGCTTGAACGCAGGATTTCAGGCGATGAACATACGATAAAACGGGTACAGACCACATTAAAAGCCGCTAATCGCGGTGCAGACCTTACCCGGCGGCTGCTGGCATTTTCAAGGCTGCAACAATTAACTCCATCCGCGGTTTCCTTGCAGGATTCCATCTGTAACACCATCGAAATGGCCAAACGAACATTTGGTCCTGAAATAAAAATGATATCGAAGGTGGACGAATCTCTTCCGCGTGTTTTTGTGGATGAGTCAGGACTGGAAAGCGCATTGCTTAATCTGGCAGTGAATGCCCGTGATGCAATGCCCAGGGGGGGCTCAATCACAATAACCGCACAACTGCAAACACTGGACATGGACTCCGCGCCAGTCCAGACAGGGGAAATAAAACCAGGCGTTTATGCATATATCTCTGTCATTGATACCGGAATGGGCATGTCGCATGACATCATGGAGCATGTGTTTGAGCCATTTTTTACAACAAAACCACGTGACAAAGGAACAGGATTGGGGCTGTCCATGGTCTATGGTTTTATCAAGCAATCGGGCGGGACGATCAGAGTGGCGAGTGAGCCGGGGCATGGTACGACCGTATCATTTTACCTGCCTTTGGCAAAAGACAGTTCCATACCCGTTAAACGTGATGTAAAAATAGAACAACCCGGAGCGAAGGGAACGGTACTGGTGGTTGATGATGAAGTGGATTTGCTGGAAATCGCAGTGACCTATTTGAAAGATATGGGATATAACGTACTCCAGGCTACAGATGGCAGAAGTGCCATGGCAATTATCGAGCAAGAGCCTGATATTGATTTATTGATTACTGATGTGATCATGCCAGGCGGAATAAATGGCGTTGATCTGGCAAGACAGGCACGGCAGTTAAAGCCGGATATTGTCGTGGTTTATCTGTCGGGGTTTCCGGCAGGGGCCTTGAGTGAGCGAAGTGGAACCACCATTGATGGTCCCTTGATCAACAAGCCATATCAGCGAGAAGAATTTTCCACGGCCATTTGTCGTGCAATGGAGATGTAAGATGAATAAAACACCAAACGTGTTGATTATTGATGACGATAGTGATTTTGCAAATTTCATTTACGATGTTGCAACGGGCATGAATCTGGATTGCACGGTAACCACGAATTCAGATGATTTCATGAACGCGTATAATGCGGAAACAACGCTTATTTTTCTGGATCTGATAATACCTGGAACAGATGGAATTGAACTGCTGCGTTTTCTTGGGAAACAGGCCTGTGAAAGCGGCATTATACTCATGAGCGGGGTTGACAAGCGTGTGCTGGAAGTGGCACAGGATTTTGCCAGTTCAATTGGCCTGTCTGTTGTTGAGCGCATCCAGAAACCTGTTCGACTGGTTGAGCTTGAAGATATTTTGCATAAAACTATAAATGCTGCCCCAATCAGTGTTTCAACACATGCAGATGTGAGTCAAACATCCTTCAATTTCACCAGACAGGAACTGGAGCATGGGATTAAACAGGGGGAATTTGTAATGCATTATCAACCCAAGGTTGAGATTGCAACAAATATACTGTCTGGAGTTGAAGCTCTGGTTCGATGGCAACATCCCGAGCATGGACTGATCCTGCCGGATGAATTTATCAGTCTGGTTGAAAAATATGGATTAATTGATGACCTTGGCTGGCTGGTGATAGAAAAAGGGTTGGATGAAATCGGGAAGTTGAAACAGAATTTGAACATTGCAGTGACCATTTCATTAAATCTATCGCCTTACTCGCTGCATGATTTGACATTTCCAGACAAATTTATTGATATCGTTAAAAAATGTGAAGTGTTACCAGAAAGTATCATCCTTGAGATTACCGAAACCGGGCTGGTTGAAAAAATATCGAGTGCTCTGGATATTTTTACCCGTTTACGTATGAAACAAATCAGCTTGTCGATTGATGATTTTGGCACTGGTTATGCGATGATGCAGCAATTGAAACATATTCCTGCCATGGAAATTAAAATTGACAAGTCGTTTGTTGAAGATATGCTGACCAAAGACAGCTCGCGCGTAACGGTATTAAAGATTATTGAAATAGGTCATGATTTGGGTATGCAAGTGCTTGCCGAAGGGGTTGAGACGCAAGAACAACTTGAATTTTTGCGAGCCAAACATTGTGACCTTGCGCAGGGTTATATTTTCAGCAAGCCACTGACTGTTACTGAATTGACAGACTGGATTAAAACTTCCGGGTTGAATGTGCACACGCCCGAAACGCTACCGGGCTCAGGATGATGTTTATTCCCTCAACCCGGTACCCCTTTTCAGTAACACCAGATTTAATCCAATCAAAAATACCAGCATCCCGCAGATAATACTCATGGCCAGAACCATATTCACTTCCTGCTGTCCAATCATGACATGGCGCAAGGCGTTGACCATGTAAAAAATGGGATTGAAACGGGTTACATATTGCCACACCGGGGTTAACATGCTGGTGGAATAAAATACCCCGCCAAGGTATGTCAGCGGCGCGAGGATAAAGGTTGGCACGAGTGCAACATCATCAAAGTTGCGTGCCAGCATGCCGTTGGTGAAACCGGCCAGAGAGAAGAGCGCTGCCACCAGCACCACGATTACCAGTGTCAATGGCATGGTCCTGAAATCAAGATCCACAAAGAAAAAAGCAACGACAAACACCAGTATGGCAACAATCACGCCGCGCAAAACACCACCCAGAGTGTAGCCCAGTAAAATCAAGCTGTAGTGCATGGGGCTAATCAGGACTTCTTCCACACTTTTTTGAAAGCGCACACTAAACAGGGATGTGGATACATTGGCATAGGCATTGGTGATAACCGTCATCATGATAAGCCCGGGTGCGATAAACAGGGAATAATTGATGCCTTCAACCGAACCAATCCTTTCCCCCATAATTGCGCCGAAAATCAGAAAATATAATAAGGTGGTAATGACCGGGGGCAGAAACACCTGGCTTGCAATACGAAACATGCGAATTAACTCGCGACGGATGATGGTGTAGAGTCCGATGAGTTGATGATTAATGATCATGATTGATAATATCCATAAACAATTCTTCCAGACGGTTTGTCTTGTTGCGCATGCTGTGGATCTGGATCTCGTGTTGATTGAAGAAGGCAAAGACATCATTGAGTGATCGTTGGCTGTCCACGCGTAATTCAAATGAATGGGTATCCAGTTTGATGGCATTCCAGGGCGTGATTTCGGGCAGTGACTTGATGGGATGCATGGTATTGAAGACAAAGGTTTGGTGATGGAGTGACTGGAGCAAGGCATTCATTGATGTATTTTCAAGGATGAGCCCTTTGTCAATGATGGCCACGTTTTTACATAATTGTTCAGCTTCTTCAAGATAATGTGTGGTGAGAATAATGGTGGTACCTTCTGCGTTGGTTTTTTTAAGAAAATCCCACATGCTTCGGCGAATTTCAATATCAACCCCGGCGGTGGGTTCATCCAGGATTAAAACCCGGGGTTGGTGAACCAGTGCGCGTGCTATCATCAGGCGGCGTTTCATGCCACCGGATAGATGCCGCACAATGTTGTGTCGTTTTTCCCACAAGCCCAACTGGTTTAACAATAATTCAGTACGGGGCAGGGCGAGTTTGCGTGATAAACCATAATAACCCGCCTGGTTTAGCAAAACATCCAGGCACGTTTCAAAAATATTAAGATTAAATTCCTGGGGAACCAGCCCGAGACATGATTTGGCCTCGCAAGGTTGTTTGTCCAGATCAAAACCGTTGATGGAAATTGTGCCTGAAGTTTTTGTCAGCAGGGTGGAGATCAAGCCGATAGTGGTTGACTTGCCTGCGCCATTGGCGCCAAGCAGGGCAAAGAAATCTCCGTGTTTTACGGTTAAATCAATGCCTTTTAATGCTTCGATGCCATTGGTGTATGTTTTACGCAGTTGTCGAATGTCCAGAGCATGCATATCGGCAGTTTGTGTGAATTAAAATTCCAGTATACTACGTCGTCCTGATTACAGCGAGGTATCTCTTTTTGCTGTTACAAGACGACGGAAGGGTGGTGATTTGTCCTGTCAACCAAACGTATATACCAGCCCCAGATTGGTCTGGTTGGCAGATACCGTTCCAACAGGTGGATTATCTGTTGAGGAATATCGACTATAGATATATTCCAGACGGGTATCCAGATTTTTGTACAGCTTTGTCTGAAAGCCCAGGCCGGCTTGCCATGCGGTATTGTTTGATGACTGGTTACCCTGGTTGTTATTCATGGTAAATTCGGTATTGATGACGCCAAGCCGTAGATAACCCAGTACAAGCTCATTGATTTTTACACCCGGGAGCAAGTCAAATCCTACACTCCATGTTGAGCGGAAAGCAGTAACTGATGGAGGTATGGAGCTGCCGCCAAAGGTTTTCAGGCTTGCACTGTCTGCCAGAAACAGTTCACCGGCCAGATAAAAGCCCTGGTCCCATAAATGCGACAGACCGGCAGACAGTGTTCCTTCCACTCCAGCATAGGTAAAGGGGGTACCTGTAATATTAAGACGCGGGCCAATGCTCAGGCCTACATAGGGGTCAGCCTGGTAAGTGTAGCCATGTGACACGAAAGAGTAGCCATGAGTGGGGGCGGAAGCCATTCCGCCGGCAAACGTCATACCGGAGCCAACGGCCAGCAATGAGCTGGTGATCAATAATTTTTTAAGCATCGCCTTTCCCTGGTTATGGTTTTGAATCAAACATTGTAAACTTATCCTATAGGATTGATTTGCAATCTGCAACATTCCCCGGTACATGGTCCTGTATGTCATGCGCAAGCAAGCGGCGGTTGGCACGAAAATATGTCAATGGTGACAGCTTGAGCAGATCGGATATTTTTTCCATATAAATGCAGGCAAAGCGATCCACTTGATAAGCGAAGTAACTTTCTTCGGCACCGGCGCGAAACACTCGATCCCATTTTGGATTAAAAAATGTTTGCTGTTCTAAAAGCAATTGGGATACTTTTTCATCAATCGCTGAAATTTTCGTTTGCAGCTCATGCAGGGCTTCATCGTATTGATCAGTTTTTTCATCGATGCATTTGGTTTGCAATTTAAGGTGTTTGTGCTCGAGTGATTTTTTAATGGTCATATTGGCTATGATGTCCCGCTCAATGGGCTGCGCCTTTTTTTGTCCGGCAATCTCGTCGCCCAGTTCTTCAACGACCAGTGCCGTGCGCCAGTTACAATCTTTTTTCAAACGCAGGATGTCACCATAAATATGGTCGCCAATGTAGAGGATTTCATCACCGTTCAAATGCAAGTCGTCGGTGAATTTTTTGGCATTGCCGCCTTGATAGATACCGGGCTGGATGCTGCCTGTGGTATTGGTCATGCTGCCATTTTCGGGATTAATACGTAAAAATTTCAAATTGTCATAGAAAAAGCGGGGCTTGCTGGCAATCGTAATGACATATTCAAACAAATCCTGCCAGGATTCACCCGGTTCCAGGAAAGGCGTGATGGCATAATTGAGTAAAAGGTTGGTGTAAAAAAATTCGGAGTTGGTCAAAATGAAAATTTTCTTGTGGTATTTGATCAGGCGCTTCAGACCATCAACCACGGCTTTTTCCCGAATAACAAAATGATCAAGATTTTCGCTGATTTTCTTTTTCAAACTTCCGTCAGCATGAACGGTATCGACAGCACCCAGCACATCTGCAGCGATATTTGAATAGCTGGGAAAATGCTCGGGTATTCTGTCTTTCAGATCAACCAGCTGACCGTAAAGAACGCAAAAGGCAATTGAAAACGAGGTATCAATGGCCATGTAATTGGGGTCACCCAGGTCGATGTAAGTACTGCGATAAAAGTGCTTTTGCTCGGTGAAATCGATTAATTTTGTACCGTGATAACTCTGACGAATGGCGCCATAACGGCTTAATTTCAAAATATTGCCATTTTTACTATCCACAACCAGACCGCGTATGGCATCTTTAAAATTAAATTTCAGCTGTTTGATGGTTTCCGGGTATTGTTTTTCATTGATGAGCTGTTCAATGACAAGTTTATACACCAGCGATTCGAAATGCTCGGTTTTATACCTAATCAGGGTATGATCCATATCAAAACCCACGTATTTTATTTTTTTCATATTTAAAACACGATTTACAAATACATCATGACTCATTTTTTTTCCTCAGAATAATTTTATTGATCACATCCGCATCGGCCAGCGTTGACATATCGCCCAGATCATCAATATCGTCACAGGCTATTTTTCGCAAAATCCGTCGCATGATTTTCCCCGAACGGGTTTTGGGCAGGGACGGGGTCCATTGAATGTCTGCAGGAGTGGCCAGTGGGCCAATTTTGTCACGGACGTGCTGGATTAGTTCCCGTTTTAACGCTTCCGCAGGAAGAATTGAAACTTTCAGGGTGATGTAGGCAAAAATCACTTCTCCCTTGATTTCATCCGGAACCCCGACGACTGCTGCCTCGGAAACTGCAGGATGGGAAATGAATGCGCTTTCGAGTTCTTCTGTACCGATCCTGTGACCGGAGACCTTGATGACATCATCATTACGGCCGGTAATCCAGTATTGTCCCGTTGCATCACGCCAGGCACCGTCACCGGACAGGTAATGATTGGGGATGTCCCGGAAATACGTTTTGATAAACCGGGGTCTGTCACCGTATATTGTTTGCATCATTCCGGGCCAGGGTTGTTTGATCACCAGTTTTCCTGCTGTTTCATCCGGCAGGGAATGTCCATTGTCATCGACAATGTCCGGGATAACACCAAAAAATGGTACGCCTGCAGAACCTGCCTGCATGGGGGTGGCGCCCGGGAGGGGCGTAATCATGATGCCGCCTGTTTCAGTTTGCCACCAGGTATTGACTATCGGGCAGCGATCATCGCCAACGACATGGTAATACCATTCCCATACGTCAGGATTGATGGGCTCGCCGACCGTACCCAGCAAGCGCAGGCTTTTCCGGCTGGTGCGCTTGACCCAGTCATCGCCTTCTCGCCGGAGTGCACGGATTGCTGTGGGGGCAGTATAAAAAATGCTAACGCGGTGTTTATCGATGATATTCCACACCCGCGAGTAATCAGGATAGTTGGGGATGCCTTCATACAACAGGGTGGTGGCACCATTGGCCAGTGGTCCATAAACCAGATAGGTGTGCCCGGTAATCCAGCCTGCGTCTGCCGTGCACCAGTAAATGTCGCCCTCGTGATAATCAAAGACATAATGATATGTGATGGCGGCGTATACCATATAGCCGCCCGTACCGTGCATTACGCCTTTGGGTTTGCCGGTGGATCCGGAGGTA
>CAZDYY010000090.1:0-7377 GCA_964509745.1 uncultured Legionella sp.
GTTTCCATGCTGGGTGATTTGTTTATCAGCATGTTAAAGCGGCGCTGTCAGGTCAAGGATACCGGTCATATATTTCCTGGTCACGGAGGTGTACTGGATCGTCTGGACAGCTTGATTGCCGCGCTTCCATTGTTTTATTTTGCACATATGCAAAGCCACTTGATGCAGGGACTCTGATATGTGGTCGATGCTGTTGTATTTTACCCTCGCCTTGCTGGTACTGGTGATTGTGCATGAGTACGGTCATTTTCTGGTTGCCCGCTGTTGTGGTGTCAGGGTGCTGCGCTTTTCATTTGGATTCGGCAAGGTACTGGCATCATGGCATGACAGGCATAACACCGAGTATACGTGGTCTCTGGTTCCCCTGGGCGGCTATGTCAGGATGCTGGATGAAACCGAAGGTGATGTTCCCGAGGCGGAGCGCCACCTTGCCTTTAATAACAAACCCGTCTGGGCTCGAATTGCAATTGTTCTTGCCGGTCCGATGTTTAATTTCATTTTTGCATTTGCTGCCTTGTGGCTGGTGCTGGTGATAGGCATCAAATCTCTTGTGCCGGGGATTGATTCAGTGACGCCAGGCAGTATTGCGGCACAGGCAGGTTTGAAAGCAAGGCAGGAAATTGTGGCAATGAATGGCAAGACAGTCTCTGGCTGGCGTGATGTTCAGTATGCCTTGATCCTGGCATCTGGCACGTCGGAGCCGGTTGCAATCACGGTGAAGTCACTGGCAGATAACAAACAGGAAACACATGATTTATCTCTGGCAAGCTGGACGTTTGATGAAAAAAAACAGGATGTGCTTGACAGTATTGGGCTGGAGCCGTTTATTCACGCTATTCCTCCCGTGATTGGTGAAGTGGTGCCTGACTCACCTGCTAAAACTGCAGGTCTAAATGTTGGGGATCGGATTATCTCCGTGGATGGGCATGCGATTAAAAAGTGGCAATCGCTGGTTGATTTTGTTCAGTTGCATCCTGATCAGGATGTTTCTTTGCACACGATGAGAAATGGGCAATCAAAGGCATATTCCCTGCATATCGGCTCCATGACGATCGCTGGCAAGTCACAGGGCTTTCTGGGCGTGCGTTCACAGGATCCCGCACCGGTCTTTGCTCCCTGGATGCGTGTACAACGAGAGGCTCCAGTGCATGCCATAGGTACTGCATTGATGCAAACCCTGGATTTATCAGGCGCAACATTTACCCTGGTGGGGCGACTGGTTACAGGAAAACTGTCCTGGCACAACATCAGTGGACCTGTTGGAATAGCGCAGGGTGCAGGTGAGTCTGCCAGTCGCGGGTTACCTTATTATTTGTTTTTTCTGGCCCTGGTGAGCGTGAGTCTCGGGGTGTTGAATTTGTTGCCGATTCCCATGCTGGATGGTGGACATCTGTTGTTTTATTTTTTTGAAATAATTTTGAGACGTCCTGTTTCAAAAACAGTTAAATTGGTTGGAATGTATATTGGGGTGAGTTTGCTGGTGATGTTAATGATAGTCGCATTGCACAATGATGTTACAAGACTGGTCGGTTAACGGGACTTTATTGTATTGTGGCAGGGCGAAGTTTATGTTGACAAGCGTATATCACTTCCTATAAAACGGTTCCATTTGTTGCTTGGCTGAGTTTTTTGACTCGTTGTGCAGGATGTAAAAATAATAATGATTAGCTTAAGTAAAAAAAGGGCAAGTAAAAAGTTCGCATTAGCTGCATGCTGTGCCACTGCCCTGACCTTGTCGGTTCCTGTGTATGCTGAACACGGATTTGTTGTTCGGGATATCAAGGTAGTTGGTTTACAACGGGTCAGTGTGGGTACCGTATTGAATTATTTACCTGTACAGGTGGGTGAGGAAATTGAACCCCGGGCTACTCCTCAAATCATTCGTGCGTTATATGAAACCGGATTTTTTCAGTCCGTTGTGCTTGAGCGTCAAGGGAATACACTGATTGTTCAGGTGGTTGAACGATCAACGATTGGCTCGGTTAATGTAGTGGGAAACAACGAAATTCCCACAGATAAAATGAAAGATTTGCTCAAGGATCTCGGGCTTGTAAAAGGGCGTGTTTTTCAGCGAGCGTCGCTTGAGCGGCTCGAAAAGGAATTAAAGCAGGCTTATAATGCCCGGGGTAAATATAATGCCCGGATTGAGAGCAAGGTTGTCAACCTGACTGAAAACCGGGTCGCTATCAATGTGACGATTTCCGAAGGTCGTGTGTCACGCATCAAGGAAATAAAGATCATTGGCAACCATGATTTTTCCACCAATGAACTGCTGCCTGAGCTGGCGTTGTCATCAAGCAATCTGTTTACCTATTTTTCGAAAAAAGATCAATACTCCAGAGCAGCAATGGATGCATCACTGGAAGCCTTGCGATCGTTTTATCTCAATCACGGCTATTTGAAATTTAATATTGTTTCATCCCAGGTTCTGCTGGCTCCGGATAAAAAGGATGTGTTTATCAATATCCATGTCGAGGAAGGTCCGCAGTATCATTTTTCAGGCTTTGCTGTCGCAGGCAAGACGATTTTGCCCAAACAGCAGGTGGAGTCTCTGATTCAGGTTAAAAAAGGCGAAGTATTTTCGCGAAAGAAGGTCACAGAGAGTATTTCTGCCATCGGTCTTGCACTGGGCGATGTTGGTTATGGATTTCCGGCTGTGAATGCGGAGCCCCGGATAGATGAAACCAGTAAAACAGTATTTATTACGTTTGTGGTAGATCCAGGTCGTCATGTGTATGTTCGGCGAATTGATTTTCATGGCAACACCAAAACAGCTGATTATGTCTTGCGTAATATTATTCGCCAGGATGAAGGCGCTCTGTTGTCGTTGCATAACATCAAGGAATCTGAACGCAGGTTGCGTCAGTTGAACTATTTGAAAGATATTAATGTCAAAACAACCCCGGTTCCTGGAGCAAACAATCAGGTTGATCTGGATGTGCAGGTGGAGGAGGCCCCTTCGGCTGAAGCTACCGCATCACTGGGTTATGGTACAACAGGCCCGCAAGCCAATGCCTCTTTCAATCAATATAACTTTATGGGAACAGGACGCACGGTTGGTCTTGGTTTTAATGCCAGTTACTGGGGACAGGATTATACCTTTAATTACTACAATCCCTTTTATACCAGAACAGGGATAGGTCGAGGCTTTGATATTTATTTCCAGACCGTTGATCCAAAACATCTGGACGTTAGTGCATACAGTTCTGATAAATATGGTGGTGATATCAATTACAGTATTCCACTGGGTGAAAAAAATAATTTGCAACTGGGTTATGGCTATCAGGGGATGCGTATCCAGTCTGCAGGTTTTGTGCCGCAAATCCAGAACTTTGTTGGCCAGTATGGACGTAACTTTAATGAAATCAGGTTGATGTCCGGCTGGAATCGTAACAGTTACGACCAAATGCCTTATCCAACCAGTGGTACGAACCAGCAGGCCGGGGTGTTGTTTGCCTTGCCGGCAACCTCGTCTTCGCTGAATTATTATAAAGCCTCTTACCAGGCACGAGCCTATTATCCTCTGGTCAAGGGATTCATATTCACCGTTATGGGTAATGTGGGATATGGTAATACGTATAATTATCAGGGCTTGCCGTTTTTTGAAAATTATTATGCGGGGGGTAATGCGCAACCAGGACAAGTTCGTGGTTTTGATCCCTATTCCCTGGGGCCGAAAGATATTTATGGTAATGCACTTGGTGCCAACATGCTGGTCAATGGTAATGCTGCCATTGTCTTGCCATACCCGATCAGTCGCGAGACATTGCGCGTAAGTTTGTTTACTGACGCAGGTAACGTATTTGTAAAAGGCACGCCATTGCCATTGAGTGGTACAAGTGCCGGATGCATGCGTTACTCAGGTGGCGTGTCAATCGAGTGGCGTTCACCATTTGGTCCACTGGCGTTCAGCCTTGCGACACCATTCAATTCACAGCCCGGAGACAGAATACAGCCATTTGCGTTTTCAGTTTCCTCAGGTTTTTAATGGGGGTTATCGCAACCGGAAATGATTTGTGCTAGCATTTGTAGCCAATTAAAGAAGGCCCTTGCAGGTTGATGTGCAGGGAACGGTTTGTGGGTTATGTTAGTGGGTTTTTGAATCAGGAGTGGAATCATGAAGCAAGTGGGTGGTGTATTAATAGCATTAATGCTGGCGTTTGGTACGGGCAGTGCTTTTGCGGATGGAACAAAAATCGGCGTGGTGGATTTACAAAAAATCATGCAGACGTCTGTTCAGATGAAAAATATTCAGGAAAAGCTGGAAAAAGAATTCAAGGGACGTCGTGATAAACTGGTTGCAATGGAAGAAGACTTGAAAAAGAGCATGGAAAAATTCAAGCGTGATTCAGCCATTATGAGCCAGACACAACGTAAAGATCTGGAAAAGCAAATTGTCGGCACCCAACAGCAATTCGAGCGGGAAGGTCAGCAGTATCAACAGGAGCTGAGCACTGCGCATAATGAAGCAATGGAAGATTTTTACAATAAAATCCGTGCTGCAATTGCCAAAGTGGCAGAAAATGAAAAATATGACCTGGTTTTCCAGAAAGATGCAGCGCCATTTAGTGTGGAAAAGCTGGATGTGACAGCAAAGGTTATGCAAGAGATCAAGTAATTGTTCTGGTGAACAGGCTGCAAATCGCAGCCTGTTCAGCGATTTAAAGAATTAAGCGAGAGATTTCTTATGACCGTATCTGTGGATATTAATAAAATTCTTGAGTTATTACCCCATCGTTATCCGTTCCTTCTGGTTGACAGGGTTCTGGATTACAAGGTATTTGATTATATTGTCGCCACAAAAAATGTGACCATCAACGAACCGTTTTTTACAGGTCATTTTCCCGGAAATCCTATTATGCCTGGTGTATTGATGCTTGAAGCCATGGCACAGGCGAGTGGAATATTATCCAATTTATCGCGCGCACCCAAAGAGGGTCATGATTTTCTGTATTTTTTTGCCGGAATTGATAATGCCAAATTCAAGCAAGTGGTTACCCCGGGTGACCAATTGCACATGAATGTGAAGTTGATTGGGCAAAAGCGTGATTTCTGGCGTATGCACGGTGAAGTTTTTGTTGGTGAAAAACTGGCGTGTTCTGCAGACTTAATGAGTGCGGCGAAGGAAGTTAAAAAAAGTGATAAGTGAACATGCGATAATTCATCCTTCAGCCAAACTGGCGTCGGGGGTAACGGTGGGTCCTGGCACAATTATCGGGGCTGACGTTGAAATTGGTGAAGGTACCTGGATTGGTCCACATGTGGTGATTCAGGGACCAACTGTTATCGGGAAAAATAACAAGATTTTTCAATTTGCATCGGTAGGTGATGAACCACAGGATATCACTTATCGTGGCGAGCCAACACGGCTCGAGATCGGCGACGACAACGTGATTCGCGAGTTTTGCATGATTAGCCGCGGCACGATAAAAGGCGGCGGGCTGACACGTCTGGGCAATCATAATTTTCTGATGGCCTATTCGCACATTGGTCATGATTGTATGGTGGGGAATCATATCATTATGGTGAACTACTCAGCGCTTTCCGGTCATGTTGTGGTTAATGATTACGCGATTATTGGTGCATATGCAGGTATTCACCAGTTCTGTCAGGTGGGTGCCTATGCATTCGTGACCCGTGCAACCTATGTGAACAAGGATGTGTTGCCTTATTTGATTATCGCAGGAACTGCGGTGTCAGCGTGCGGGATAAATACAGTTGGTTTGAGACGACGGGGTTTTTCATCCGCTGCCATTGATAACTTGCGCCGGGCGTACAAGGTTATTTTCCGCAAGGGATTAACTGTTCAGCAAGCATTGGCCGAGTTGGACGTTATGAAAGAAGATTGCCCGGAAATTGTACTCATGAGCGAGGCGCTTGCGCAGTCTACGCGTGGAATTGTTCGGTAATATATCAGGTGCTTTATGCTGGATCCCCATTTATTAAGAGATAATCCCCAATACGTAGCCGGGCAATTAAAAAAGCGCGGTTTTCAATTTGATGCAGACGCATTTATAGCCCTTGATGCGCATCGAAAATCCCTCCAGGTAGCGACCCAGGCGTTGCAAAATGAACGCAACCAGCGTTCTAAAGATATTGGACTCGCCAAAGCGCGCAATGAAGATATTACTCCCATGCGCGAGGAAGTAGGTCGCATCAGCGATGAAATGGAGGCCAAAAAGGCCGAGCTGGCCGTTGTCTTACATCAAATCGAGGACATTAGCCTGAGGTTGCCAAATATTCCCCATGAGTCTGTTCCTGTAGGCAGCAGCGAGGCAGACAACCTGGAAATTCGTCGCTGGGGTACAATTCCGGTTTTTGATTTCGAGGTGAAGTCACATGATGAGCTGGGTGAAGCACTGGAACAGATGGATTTTGCCCTGGCGTCAAAAATTACCGGTAGCCGGTTTGTGGTGCTGAAGTCGCAAATTGCCAAATTGCACCGTGCCCTGATTCAATTCATGCTGGATGTACATACAGAAGAACACGGATATCAGGAAATTTATGTTCCCTATATTGTCAATTCAGCGAGTCTTGTTGGTACAGGTCAATTACCCAAATTCGAAGAAGATCTGTTTAAATTGCAGGGTGAAGCAGGGTTTTATCTCACATCCACTGCAGAAATTCCCGTCACAAATACAGTACGGGATATGATACTGGATGCAGATGTCCTGCCAATTCGCTACGCCTGTCATTCACCGTGTTTTCGCAGTGAGGCAGGCTCCTACGGCAAAGACACCAAGGGTCTGATTCGTCAGCACCAGTTTGAAAAAGTTGAGCTGGTCTGGATTACAACGCCCGAGTCATCCTATGAGGCACTGGAGCAATTAACCCGTCATGCAGAATCCATATTGCAGCGGCTTGAGTTACCGTATCGCGTCCTGACACTGTGTACCGGTGATATGGGTGCGGGTGCGACAAAAACTTACGATCTGGAAGTATGGCTGCCCAGTCAAAATACCTACCGGGAAATTTCTTCCTGCAGTAACACCGAGTCTTTCCAGGCACGTCGCATGCAGGCGCGTTACCGTCATCCAGAGACGCACGATATTGAACTGGTGCATACTCTGAATGGATCAGGTCTGGCTGTTGGACGGACACTGGTAGCGATCATGGAAAATTGTCAGGACAAGGATGGCAATATTCATATTCCCAAAGTATTGAGAAATTACATGGGCGGAATGGAAGTCATCGCAATCTAGAGTACGGGTATGTTGGGCTACGGCCCAACATGTTTATACGTACGATGCTACAGATGCCATCAATAAAAATCCGATAATCACAAAACTGAAATCACGCAAATTACAGCAACGCTCAACCATCACACAACGTTCAAGACCATGCAGCGTGCCAAGATACAGAAATGTGCCTGCAGAG
>CAZDYY010000091.1:0-7362 GCA_964509745.1 uncultured Legionella sp.
CATCGAGCACCTGAAACTCACTGAAACACAATTCCAAGCAATTAAAGACAGCACGCCTGAGTCACGAATTTTTCTTTATAAGCAGGAGAATGAGGCCATGCTTTGCAGGCTCGATTTAAGTGCCTTGAGTGATTTGATTCGCGTGCTATCGGGTAACGTTAAATCCATTCGTTTGCTGGATTCCATCATGACAGAGGTTGGAACCAATCCTGATGTTTGGTTGCCGATATTTTTAGACAGGAGCGGGCAATGAAGATAAACAGCAAAATCTTGATTGTGGCATTACTACTGGCAACCCAATCCGTCCACGCTGACATCGTTGGTGTAGCAGACGCGGAATTGATCGCCAACAGCATAAAACAGTTGTCCACATTACGAGATCAATACCGGGTGCTCAAAGACACTCAACAACAAACCAAAAATCAATTGGACAGCATAAACAGTTTACGCAACATGAACAGTGGACATTATGGCTTTGGCGAATTGTCCAACGGTCTGGATACATTGCAAAGCTGGCAATCACCGGCCAGTACTTGGCAAGACGCATTGCAAAATTTATCCGGCGGCAATCCTTCACGTTATCAAGCATTGGTTGATGCTTATGAAAAGAATCATCCCGCTTTAAATGAGGCAACCTATGCCCGCAATACTACACCGGAAAATGCGGCTCGGTTTAAAGAAGACAAAGCGGTCAATCGTGCGGTTCAGGTACAAACCACGGACAGCTACAACGAAATTAATCGACACATGGCAGCCCTTCACAAGCTATCAAAGCAAATCGAAAAAACACCCAACACAAAAGGGGCGATTGATTTGAATTCACGACTTGTAACAGAGCTTGCGTTTATTCAGCTCACAAGTTTGCGCCTGCAGACCCTGATGAGCCAACAAGTGGCGCAAGAGAGTTTATCCGAATTGCAGGATAGAGCTGACATGGTGCGATTTAATCGATTAAAAAATAAATGAGGAGTTGTTTATGACACGAGCAAGTTTGGTGGTTTTGATCTTAAGTTTGTTAAGTGGTTGTTCTAAGCCTCCCGATTTGGAAGCGCCATGTCGGGAATTTGGAAAACATTGTTCGCAGCAACCGATTAATGAAGCACCTATCTATTCAACAGGAGAAAAATAATGAAGTGGAACACACTGGCAACTGTAATCGCAGGTACTCTGGCACTAACAGCCTGTCATCATGATAACCCGCTCAAAACCCACACCAAACAAGAAAGTGCGACTTTTTTGATGAATGCCTCGGCCAATCTTGAACGACGCCTTCGTTTTGATGTTAAACATGCTGAGCACGGATATGGTTATCTGGAGTGTATGGAAGGCAAGAAGAATCCTGAGATTCATTGCGACACCTTATACCAGGGCATGATCGCATTTGCCAAAGAAGGCCACTATCCGGGTTTTGAATCCACCAATCTCAAAGACCTAACCAACAAGGGTGTGTTTGATGGTTTAAGCGATGATTATTACGAAGTCATGGCTTCAACTTGGCCTGTATATTATTTGGCAGATAAATAATGGCCTCACTAACCTACGATACATTCATCGTGAGTTTGGCCGGTGAGATTGACGGTTTAACTAATCATTTTGTGTTTGATGGTTATAACGCACTGGCTTCATTACTCAAAGCTCCACTGGGTGCCATGATAATCCTTTATATCGTGTTAATGGGCTATGCCATTGTCCGCGGCATGGTGCAAACACCTCAACAAGAATTATTCAAGTTTGCATTTCGTGCCGGGCTTATTTACATGACGGCCATGAATTGGGACTTGTTTGCAGTCCATATCCGAGATTTGTTTGTGGTCGGCAGTGATTCGATTTCTACGACGTTAATGCAAGCGGTAAACAAGAAGTCCTCGGGTGGTTCCATTAATCAAGGCCTGCAAAATGTACTCAATGACATCCTGAACCTCGGTTGTACCTTGTTTGATGCCGGCTCATTCAGAAAACTAACGCCTTATTTCGCAGGCATCATGGTACTCCTCTCAGGATGCATTACTTTAGGTCTAGCCTTCATTGAAATTGTGATTGCAAAGCTCATGCTGGCTGTGACCTTATGCACAGCCCCTCTATTTATCATCTTCACCCTGTTTGACCAAACCAAATCATTCTTTGACCGCTGGTTAGGGGTATTGGTTGGGTTTTCGTTGGTGCTGGTGTTTGTCTCCAGCGTAGTCGGGCTTTGTGTGCATTTGTTGCATTGGGTCACGAGTGGAATGCTCAATAGCACAGACCAACTAACATCAGCCATTTGGGTGCCTTTGTTTATCGTGGCATGCCTTTGTGTGATGGGCATTTCACAAGCGGCCAGCATTGGCAAAAGCATCGGTGGCGCGTTATGTACCTCCGGCGGTGGTGCCATGGTTGGGGGATTTATCGGTAGCAGCATGGGCTCATTAGCCTTTTCCAAAAACTCCATTCAAAAAACAGTCCAAGCGGCGCGCCAAGGGTTAGGTGGCTCGGCCAATGTTCTACAAAAAGGCAGGCAGTCGCTCACAAATAGCCGCGCCTTGATTCAAAAATTACATCAAAACTTAAGAAGGGGAGGATAATGAATCAATCACAAACGCTCGATGATTATTTCAAGAAAGCGCGAACATGGTCAGATGATCATTTCGGTCGAATAAAACAATCACTACATCGTTATCAGGTGGCCTTTTTGACGGCCATGGGATTGAATGTTGTGTCTCTGGCGGTAATCGGCATGCTGGCACATTATCAAACCGTTGTACCCATGTTGGTGCATCATTATGACAATGGTGTCACAACCGTTGAACCTGTCGCCCAAACCAATGCACCGATGAATCGTGCGCAGGTTGAAAGTGACATTGTTCGATATATTCAGCACCGGGAATCATATGACGTCTCCAGTTATCGGGCGCAATTTGAATTGATTAACCTGCTATCCGATAACACGGTAGAAAGGGAATATCTGGCTGAACAGGACAAATCAAATCTCACGGCTCCCATTAAATTGCTAGGTCATACCGGCAAACGTGAAGTGCATATCTACAGCATTAATTTTTTAGACACCATCCTTGAGAATGAAAAGGACATTCACAAAGACCATCACCACCTGGCCGAAGTTGTATTCAGTTTAACCGATCTCGATAAAGTCAGCGGTAAAACCACGCTATCCCATTACAACGCCATGATTTCGTGGCACTACACCAACCCACCTGCTTCACCTGAAACCAGATGGCAAAACTGGGATGGTTTTGAAGTCACACGCTACAGCAAACAACCCCGTCATGTGGAGAGCCAACCATGAAAAAAATAATTTTAAGCTTGGCCTTAACGGCCATTGCTACAACCCTGCAAGCGCAAAATAGCCCAACATCCATGCCAACAGATACCAGAATTAAAAAGGTGATGTTTCAGGATAACAATGTCGTCCCAGTTCACGGGATGACCTTTACCACCACACAAATTCAGTTTGGTGATAACGAGCGCGTTTTGGATATTGAAGGCGGCGACAGTACTGCGTGGATGGTGACCTATCACCCGGAACTCGCCAACATGCTGTTTATCAAGCCCACGATTTTTAATTCCAGTACGAATATGACAGTGATTACCAATCAGCACGCATATTATTTTCATTTAACCAGCAATAAAAAACTGGAGCAAAGCGCCACACAACAAACCTATGCCTTAAAGTTTGTTTATCCAGCACCTGTCACAAGTCGAGTCAAATCAAAGCCACCCATTCCGGCTCAACCAAAGGTGTTAAATACAGCCTATCGATTCAGCGGCAGCCCACAACTGGTGCCATTGCATGTATTCGATGACGGTCAATTTACATACTTTGAAATCAGCGCCAATGGTGCTGTACCTGCCATTTTCGCAGTCGATGACAAGAGTGGTAAAGAATCAACCGTCAATACCAGACGACAAGGCAAATACCTCGTTGTTCAGCGAATAGCCCCGCAATTTACGTTAAGACAAGGTGGACTTTCAACCTCTGTTTTTAATACTTGCGAAATTAACCGTATTGCACAAAACAGGAGGCCACAATGAATAAAGAGACTCTACAAGATGCTATCGGGCAGCGAACTCAGGTCGCTAAAAATCCACGCTTGGCAATCGTCAAAGACAAGCTGTTATTGGCAGGGATCGTTGTGGTCTGTGTGTTGATTGGAGTAAGCAATTTATTACCAAAACACAAAGCCAGTACAACAACGACACAGGATGAAAAACAAGACGCGAGATCTGCGTTAAATCAAAATATGGAGCTGATTGCCAAGCTTCAGGATAATCAAAATCGGATTAAGTCAGGTTATCAAGGCAATAATCCAAATCACCCACCTCAATTGAGGTCAGCTCATAACGGTACATTAAGCAAGGAAACCTTAGCCCGAATGAATGCGCCGTCAACGTTTTTTAGTGTGGGCGGTGGTGAAGGTCATGTGGTGGGAACGAAAGACGCCCAAGGCAAAACCCTCATCGGACACGACGCAAACTCGGAGTTTCTCAATCAACAAAACGATATTACCTCGGTTTCAGCCAAACAACTCCCGCATCCAGCCTTGACCGTTCCCGCAGGTGAAATGATTCCAGCAACACTGGAAACAGCGATTAATTCTGAACTGGCAGGCATGGCGCGCGCCATCATAACAAGGGATATCTATGCCTTGTCAGGAAATAAATTATTAATCCCCAAAGGCTCAACCTTGGTCGGACAATTTAACGCAGGAGTTACACAAGGCCAGAGCCGGATTTTTGTTGTGTGGGATCGTGTGCAAATGACCAACGGCATCATCGTCACACTGAATAGCCCAAGTACGGATGCAATAGGTCGTTCAGGACAAGCAGCCGATTACATTGACCGGCACTTCTTTGAGCGATTCGGCACCGGCGCTTTATTATCAGTACTCGGGGCATATACCGCGACAGGTGGCGTGAATGGTCAGGATGAATATAACTCCATGTCGCAATACCGCATGAATATCGCAGGCGGTTTCCAACAAGCAGCCAATCAAACCCTGCAACAAGACATGCAAACCAAACCCACACTGCAAATCAATCAGGGTGCATCGATCAATGTATTTGTAGCCCATGATTTGGATTTTTATCGCGTAGCCAGAAGGATATAAACATATGATTACCGAGAAAGCTTGTTTTGCTCCCGGGGTGGCAGGTCTACTGTCACCCTTGCAGGATTTTTTAGATGACGATCAAGTCTCTGAAATCCTGATTAATCGCCCACAAGAAGCGTTTGTGGAGCGAAAAAGTGGGATGCTGCGTTTTGATCTGCCGGTACTAACGTCTCAATATCTCAGACGTTTGTTTATGTTGATCGCAAATGAAAATAAACAAACGCTTTCCGACACATCACCTCTATTGTCCGGGAATCTGGAAGACGGATCCCGTGTACAACTGGTGATCCCGCAAGCGGCTCAATATGAAACCCTGTCTATCCGCAAGTTCACCATGCAGCAATTAAGTTTTGAGGATTACGCGCGTCAGGGGTTTTTTAATGATGTTAAAGCAGTTGGCCTTGATGAGTGCCATCAATCCATTGATGAAACCGAGGAATCGTTGCAACGCCTATATCAAGAACAGAACTGGCATGCGTTTTTAAAGCAAGCCATTCTCGCCAAAAAAAATATTATGATCTCCGGTTCCACCTCATCAGGAAAAACTACCTTTTTAAACGGCTGTGCAGAACAAATCCCTTTGGATGAGCGCCTGATCACCCTAGAAGATACCTATGAAATCAAAGTACCACATCAAAACATTGTCCGTTTAAAAGCCCTTAAACCGTCCGGCGGCAACCAGCACAACATCACCATGCAAGATTTGGTGCAAGCGTCACTTCGACTAAGACCTGATCGTATCATCATGGGCGAAATCAGAGGTCGCGAAATCTTTGATTTTGTATCCGCCTGCTCAACCGGTCACCGGGGTGCGCTGGCTACTATTCACGCCACCAGTCCCAAAGTGGCGTTCATGCGAATGGCTCAGCTTTACAAATTGAATAATGTTTCAGGTATGAATGAAGCAGACATTTACAACGTCTTGCATGAGGTGATCGACATCATCGTTCAGCTAGAGAAAACACCTGATGGTCGTCGTATGACTACGGTTTATTACAAGGAGTTTGTGCATGAATCACCATAAGTTATCCATGCGCAAAGCGCATGGTGAAATGGATACTTTCTTGTTTAGTTTTGGCGAAATGATGATGTCCGAAAATCTTCTCAACAAGACTGATGCACTCCTTAAATTTCGCCATACACAATACGCACCGTTGGGTGTTCGCAATGCATTGAAAAATAATGTGATTTTTAATGAATTAAAAAATGGCTTGTAGTGCCCGACTACTACAGAACCGCCTGAAAACCGCATGGTTACTGGTTTTCAGAACAATACAGACAACACTACAGGAGAATTTGAAATGTCGTTAAGCGATCCAATACAAATCAGGTTAAATACTGAACATCATTTACGATATGAGGCGGCAGCAGCAAGGCTTGGAAAACCCCTCGCAACTTACCTGCGAGAATGCCTTGAAACGCATGAAAACGATCACTCGGTGGCCAGTTTAAAACGGGAGTTATTGGCGATGCGACACATGCTGGAGGATTGCACTGACAAGCCTGCATCCGCGTCAATAGAATCGAGCAGCTACCCTCTGTTAATGGAGGGGGTATTGTTATTGAGGCAGCTGGCCAGACCTGAGCATGTTCGGATTGCTCAAGGGGAACTAAAGCGCCTTGGTGTTTTAGCAGAGTAAGGGGGCATGATGAACGCTCGGGATCAGAAAACATTATTTGCCATCATTTTGATAACTCTGCCGGTCATGGGCTGGCTGGTGGTTGTGCAGGCAACAGAGACTTTGTATAGCCCTCGATATCTGGCTCTATTGGAACTTGTTGAGCTAACGCCAGAGAGCCCGGTTTTAATGGGTGGGTTATTGTCAGGTTTGGCTATTGCCATATTGCTTGTATTCCTCTTATCAAGATTGTTGAAAAGCGAGTTTCGTGGTGCGCCCTTCCGAACATTTATTCGTGGCACCAGAATGGTGGGCGCCACGAAACTTTGTCGCCTGACAACCTCACGTGAAACACAAATTTCTATTGCAGGCATCCCCATGCCCACAAAAACAGAGCCTTTGCATGTTCTGGTTAATGGCGCGACAGGTACAGGAAAGTCAGTATTGCTCCGCGAAATGGTTGCAAGTGCCATTGCACGCGGCGATCGTATGGTGATCGTTGATCCCAACGGAGATATGTTTTCAAAGTTTGGTACAGAAAAAGATTGCATCCTCAACCCCTATGATAGCCGTACTCAAGGCTGGTCATTTTTTAATGAAATTCAAAACGAGTATGATTATCACCGTTATGCCCTGTC
>CAZDYY010000092.1:0-7236 GCA_964509745.1 uncultured Legionella sp.
CATAATGATATGTGATGGCGGCGTATACCATGTAGCCGCCCGTACCGTGCATTACGCCTTTGGGTTTGCCGGTGGATCCGGAGGTATACAGGATAAATAACGGGTCGCTGGCATCCATGGGTTCAACTGGACAGTTTTTATCTGCACCATCCATGGCCTCGTGGTACCACACATCCCGGTTCTGGTGCCAGTGAATAGCATGCCCGGTTCGTTTGACTACGATTACGGTGCTGACATCGGGGCAATCCTGTAACGCAAGATCACAATTGTCTTTCAGTGCAATTGCTTTTTCGCCGCGCAGGCTTTCATCGGCGGTAATCACCAGCTGGCAACGGGCATCGAGAATACGGGTTTTCAGGGCTTCGGCAGAAAAGCCGCCAAACACAACGGAATGAATGGCGCCAATTCGTGCACAGGCCAGCATGGCAATCACGATTTCCGGAATCATGGGCATGTAAATACAAACCCTGTCACCTTTTTTGACATTGCGGGATTTCAGTACATTGGCAAATTTGCAGATTTGTTCATGCAATTCGAAATAGGTCAGGGTCCGGGTTTCATCAGGTGAGTTACCTTCCCAGATGATGGCTGTCTGACTCCCGCGGGTTTCCAGGTGTCTGTCAACGCAGTTATAACAGGCATTGAGCGTTGCATTGCAGAACCAGTTTATATCCGGATGGGTAAAATCACCCTTGAGAACCTCGGTCCATGGCGAAAACCAGCTGATAAACCTTTTCGCCTGACTGGCCCAGAATTCAGAAGGATTATCGATGGATTGCCGGTAAAGCGCTTTATATTGTTCCGCATTGAGATGCGTGGTTTTTGCAAATGCTTTGGGTATCGGGCAGGGTTTTGTAAGGTTCATGATATTCGCATCCCTTCGCAGCCCTTTCCTGTCATCCCTCATCGTAAAAGCACGGGCAGACGGGTGGGCAGTGATATTTTGCTCAATCTTGAGGTAATTGCTCCGGGAAATCAAGGTGTCTGTCGGACAGCCCTGCATTAAAAATCGTTCAGCGATTTTAACTGAATCTTGCATCTATTCGTGGTGACACTTGAATTAAGTGAACAGTTATACCATACTTATATAGTATACACGTACACTTAAAATATTATGAATAAAGATCAAGCTATCAACGTTTTTGGAAAACAGGACAAAGAAGGTAAATTTGTTTTTTCAAATCACGATCTTCATAAGTTCTTTCCAGATGATTCCAGTAAAACGTTTAATGAAGGACTCAATAGGCTGGTCAAATCAGGGCTGCTTAAGCGTGCATGTCGAAATATATACATCAATGAAGATGCGAGACAATTTGATAGCTATATTATCGAGCACATTGCAAAGACACTTCGACGTGGAGAGTATAATTATGTCAGCCTGGAATCTATTTTGTCAGAATATGGTGTTATCTCGCAAATCCCCATCGATAGAATAACCATTATGACTACTGGTCGAAGAGGCATTTATAACACAATCTATGGCGTTATAGAATTTACACATACCAAACGTTCAATTAAGGATATTCTTGAAAATACGATCAAAGTTAACGACAGACCGCTTAGAATCGCATCCCGGCAAACTGCTTTACGAGACTTGAAGCGCGTTGGACGTAATATGAATTTAGTTAATCCGGAAGCATTAACATGATAAAACCCAGCGTTATTAATCGTGAAGATTTTAATTTATTGGTTGAACTGGCCATGCGAGAAAAAAATCATGCTCAAATGAGACCTGTAATTGAAAAAGAATTATTACACTATGATTTGCTGTTTGCCCTTGACAAGCATGGGTTGTTAGACAAATTGACTTTTCAGGGAGGAACATCACTTCGGTTATGTTACGGTTCATCACGATTCAGTGAAGATCTTGATTTTGCCGGGGGCTATGATTTCACTACAGCTCAACTTATCGAGATGAAAGATTGTATTGAGAGCTATATCGCTTCGCGATATGGCTTGGAAATTTCAGTAAAAGAACCTCGAGAAATGAGCAATGAGCCTGAATATCAAGATATCAAAGTTGATAAATGGCAAATTGCTGTCACAACTGCTCCTACACGAAAAGACTTGCCAAAACAAAAAATTAAAATTGAAGTATGTAATATCCCCGCCTATACAAGAACGCCACAGGTTTTAAATGCCAATTACGATTTCTTGCCCGATGGTTATGGTGATGTTCTTATCATGACCGAGAGTCTGGATGAAGTTATGGCTGACAAGTTAATTTCGCTGGTCAATACAACACGATATGTACGCCATAGGGACATTTGGGATTTACGGTGGTTGAAGCAACGTGGCGCCCAAATGAATAAAAAATTCATTTTATCTAAAATCGATGATTATAAAATTAGTGATTATCCATCCAAACTTAATCACACTATTTTAAATATAAAGGATATTATTTACAGCGAAAACTTTCACAATGAATTATCACGCTTCATTCCATTGGACGTTCAAGAAAGAACGTTGGCAAAAGAAAAATTCAAGGATTTTTTAGTGAATGAAACCCACCAGCTATTGACTGATGTGAAGACATTATTTGATAACGAACCAAATCAAGATTTGTTTTTGATATAGTCGATCTGATGCGAAATCATAAAGTCGAGTTGAATTGTCAACAGCCCCTAACCTCTTTATTTTCGTCAGGATGCACGCCATCGACATAAAACCATCTGCCTTCTATTAATTGAACAGGATTAAGCAATCAATGGCACTTCTCCATATTAAGGAGTACAATATGCCACATTTCAAGCCAACCATGTTGCGTTCAAACGATGAAAAAGAAATTGCACGGCAAAGCGGGGCCATTATACCGCCGCTTGTTTACCTATGTTAAACCGTTCTGGCCTGTATTGCTGCTTGGGTTAGTGGCCAATATCCTCTATTCTGCCATTGATGCCGGTTTCACCTATATGATGCGACCGTTTCTTGACAAGGGCTTTATCGATATTGATATGGCGTTTGTCAAACAAATTCCGTTGATTGTGCTGGTGGGGATTTCAATTCGCGGGCTGGTGAGTGCGGCGGGAAGTTTTTGCATGACCTGGGTGGCCAGGTCGGTGGTCAATGTGCTGCGCCAGCGTGTGTTTGCGCATATTATCCGGTTGCCGGCTGATTATTATGATGAGGCTACTTCCGGTCAGTTGCTGTCTAAAATTCTTTATGACGTGGAGCAGGTTGCGCAGGTAAGTGCAGATGCCTTGACTGATCTGGTACAAAACACCTGTTTGATTGTGGGCTTGCTGACCGTGATGATGGTGATTTGCTGGCAATTGTCCCTGATGTTTTTATTGACGATCCCGTTTGTTGGCATTGTGGTGAATTATACCAACAAGCGTGTGCGTCGCATCAGTCACAAAGTGCAGCGTTCTATGGGCGAGGTTACGGAAATTGTGGGCGAGGTGATTGATGGTTATCGCGTGGTGCGTATTTTTGGCGGTGAACAATATGAGGTGAACAAGTTTAATCAAGCCACGGAAGCCTCACGTAAAAATGACATGAAGGTTGCCATGACCAAGGCCATCAATGTGTCCTCGGTGCAAATCATTATTGGTGTGGGTATTGCCGCCATTATTCTGGCGGCCATTCAATTGCAAACGGTGATTGTGGTCACCGCGGGATCTTTTCTTGCCATTATTGCGGCCATGTTGCAGCTGATTAAACCAATGAAAACCCTGACCACCCTGAATTCAGCCATTCAACGGGGGCTGGCCGGTGCTGAAAGTGTGTTTGACCTGCTGGATCATGACCTGGAACCAGAGCCGGGTGTGTCACTGGAGCAAAAGGCGCGGGGCCAGATTGAGTTTGAGCGTGTATCGTTTGCCTATCGTCAGGGATTGCCGGTATTGCATGATGTGAATATTCATATTGCAGCGGGTGAAACCGTCGCTCTGGTTGGGCATTCCGGTAGCGGCAAGACCACCATTGCCAGCCTTTTGCCACGGTTTTATCAGGTGAATTCCGGCAGAATTCTTCTTGACGGGGTATCCATTAATGATTTATCCCTGAGCAGCTTGCGCGAACAAATCTCGCTGGTCAGTCAGCATGTGACCCTGTTCAATGACACGCTGGCAAACAATATTGCCTATGGGCGTTTTGATGTGAGCCGGGAGGATATTATTGCTGCAGCACAGCTTGCTTATGCAGACGAGTTTATCCAGAATCTGCCACAGGGTTATGATACGCGTGTGGGTGAAAATGGTGTGTTGTTATCCGGTGGACAGCGCCAGCGGCTGGCGATTGCCCGGGCTATCCTGAAAGATGCGCCTGTTCTGATTCTTGATGAAGCCACCTCGGCACTGGATAATGAGTCCGAGCGTTATATCCAGGCGGCACTTGAGCATGTGATGAAAAACCGGACCACACTGGTGATCGCGCATCGATTATCCACTATCAAGCGTGCGGACAAGATCATTGTGTTACAACATGGGCGAGTGATGGAGCAGGGCACGCATGAGCAGTTGCTGGCCATGGGTGGTCAGTATGCGCAATTATATCAAGTCCAGGCAGTGAATGCGGAACATGAGGCAACGATTGCATAATGCGTTTCATTGATAAACTGTGGTACACACATCACCCTGGGCGCTGGATATTATTCCCGTTTGCACTGGTGTATCAGGTTGTCACGATGCTTCGGCGTATCTGGCTTGTGCTGTTTTGTCAGCAAACCAGTCCGGTTCCTGTGATTGTTGTGGGTAATATTACGGTGGGTGGCGCGGGCAAAACACCACTGGTGATTGCCCTGGCAAAGCAGTTGCAGGCACGCGGGTTGCGAGTGGGGATTGTCAGCCGTGGTTATGGTGCGTCAGCGCGGGATTTTCCGCATGATGTCAGTGTGCATGAGCCGGCTGCCCTGGTGGGAGATGAACCGCTGCTGCTGGCAAGAAAAAGCGGCTGTCCGGTGGTGATCGCACCGGACAGGATGCTGGCGGTTCGTTACCTGCAGGATAAATATCATACTCAGGTGATCATCAGTGATGATGGTTTGCAACATTACAGAATGGGCCGTGCGATAGAAATTGCGGTGATTGACGGGGTGCGTGGTTTGGGCAATGGCCTGTGCCTGCCTGCCGGGCCGTTGCGCGAGAGTGCCAGGCGGTTGAAAGAGGTTGATTTTGTGGTGGTGAATGGTGGAGACTGGCCTGACGGGTATCGCATGGATTTACAGCCCGGTGAGTTGACGCAACTGGTGAGCGGGAAAACCCTGACCGCGCAAGATGTCGCATATCCGGTTGCAGCCGTTGCAGCCATTGGTCATCCCCTGCGATTTTTTGCAACCCTGCGTGCTCTGGGATTGACCTTTAGGGAGTATCCGTTTGTTGATCATCATCCATTTCAGTTTGCTGATTTGCAAGTTCCTGAAAAAACAGTGGTGATGACAGAGAAAGATGCAGTAAAATGCCAGGCATTTGCGACAGAATCGATGTACTTTTTGCCTGTTGATGCCGTGGTTGGCGGCGGGTTTTGGGATGCATTGTGGGCACATCAACGTTTACAAGGTTATGTTTAAAAATGATTTTGGCTCGATGGGTTAAGTTGTGTATAGGTTTCGTGATGCTGACAGGCTCTGCTCTTTTCGCAGCGGATGTTGAATCTGATCTGGTTGAGCAAACAGGTTTTTTACCCGCCGTGTCTACACATGTCAACTGGGTTTTTTCGGGTGTTGTAGCCAATGAGAGCGGGGAGCAATTTGCCTATTTTTTTCAGATGCAACGTCGCGAAAACACGTTTCATTCCATTGCTGCATTGTTTGATGCCCAGACCCGGGCACTGGTATTCATGGATGAAGGCGATGCAGACATTAATGAAGCGGATCCGTATAACTGGCATGTTGGCCGATCATTTTTACGCTTTAATGCGATCAATGCCAGCTGGGTTTTTGGTCTGACAACGAAAGATAAAAAAGGCTTTAACTTCAAGGTCGACATGTTGAATCAACCTGAACACAATCCTGTTGCGCAGGATTTGCGCAGTGGTGTTGAGTTCATGGCTAGCCAGACGGGGCAGTTAAGCGGACATATTCGTACGGATGAGGCAAGCAACGAGCAATTTGTGTCGGCCAAAAATGCCTGGTTTCGCCAGATTTGGTTGAGCAATACCCAGGCTAAAAGCCATCAACTGAATAACGTCTTATGCCGATTCAATGATGGCAGTGGATTTTATTCCATGAATATGTTTGAGTCGGATGCCATGCGCGGGTCAGTGGCCGGCTGGTTTGACCCGCAGGGCGTTTCACTGGCGATGTCTCAATTTATCAACGTAAAAGAAGCTCCTGAAGGCTGGCATATCAACATTGCATCTCCCAAGCTGAATTTTCTGCTGTCTGGCGCGGTCAAACAAGACTCGGTTGTTGCAGGTTTTGTGACAGAAAAAGATAAACAGGGCTTTTGCATGTTAAGTGCTGATGCGATGGGTGAGGGAAAGGTCGGCTAGAAAAGCTTTCCCTCATAAACAAACACCGCAGGCCCGGTCAGGAAAATGGAGCCTTCCGTATTGGGCCAGCTCACCATCAAATCCCCTCCGGGCAAGCTAACCCTTACTTCTTCATCCAGCTGATGATACAGGCGGCCAAGGGCAACGGCAGCCACAGCACCACTGCCACAAGCCTGTGTTTCACCACAGCCACGTTCATAAACACGTAACCTGATGTACCCGGGATTGATGATTTGCATGAATCCGGCGTTGGTTTGTTCAGGAAATAACGGGTGTTCGCTGATTTGTCGTCCCAAGCCCCGCACGTCTGTTTGTGTCAGATCAGAAACCCTCATGACGGCATGGGGATTGCCTACGCTGATGGCGTGTACTTCACAGAGGCTGTCAAGCGCATACAGTGGCGCCTGGTTTGATGCTTTCAAGGGAATCATTGCAGGCTGAAGTATGGGCTTGCCCATATCCACCGTCACGGATTCATCAGTATTGATATGCAGCTGCATGCGGGTCGTGCTGGTGGCCACAGTCATCGAACGCTTTTCAGTGAGTTTATAATGTTGCGCAAAACGCGCAAGGCATCTGGCGCCATTACCGCACTGGCCAACTTCCTGGCCATCTGCATTGAAAATCCGGTAAAAAAAGTCAACATCCGGTGTACGCGGGGCTTCAATTATCAAGCATTGATCAAAGCCAACACCGGTATCACGACGACCGAGGGCAGCTATTTCAGCCGGTTTGAAATCAATGCGTTGATGGATGGCGTCAACCACCATGAAATCATTGCCCAGTCCATGCATTTTGGTGAAT
>CAZDYY010000093.1:0-7220 GCA_964509745.1 uncultured Legionella sp.
AGACAAGACGGTGTGAACGTTATAGCAACCTGCATTACAGTAATGTACATTGCTATAATAGTTTATATCCATGTCTTGTCCCACAAAAGCCCCAAACCCCTCAGGTACGTTTAACAGGCCGCTTCCAGCCATACAAGGTTTTTTGCCTCGATTCCGTCAAGGTCAGTTCACCCGCCGGCACATCCTTGCGAATCGTGCTGCCAGCTCCGATCGTGGCATTTTCACCTATCGTTACCGGCGCGACCAGTTGTGTGTCAGAACCAATAAACGCTCCATCCTGGATCACGGTTTGATGCTTGTTCGCACCATCGTAATTGCAGGTAATCGTTCCGGCGCCAATGTTAACTTTTTTACCGATAGTCGCATCCCCGATATAACTCAAATGACTGGCCTTGCTGGCCTGATCAAATACCGCATTTTTGGTTTCAACAAAATTACCTATTTTACAGCCCGCAGCAAGTTTCGTGCCGGGTCTCAGACGGGCAAAGGGACCAATGTGACAATCATTATCGATTAAACAATTGTCCAGCACACTGTTTGGCAGGATTTCGCAGTTATCCCCCAGCGTGACATTGGTTAACACGCAATTGGGCCCAATCGTGCAGCCATTGCCGATCACTACCTTGCCTGCAAAGACGTTATTCACATCAATAAAAATATCCCTGCCACAGTGCAATTCACCACGCACATCAATGCGTGCAGCATCCGCCAGAGTAACACCAGCCAGCATCAATTGTGTGGCAATACGCGCTTGCCAGACCCGTTCCAGCTGTTGTAACTGGGCTCGATTGTTCACTCCCTGTATTTCCGTACAATCCGGTGCGTGCAGTGACGCAATTGACTGCTGCTCGGTTACAGCCATGGCGATAATGTCCGTCAGGTAATACTCGCCCTGGGCATTGTCACTGCCCAGCGCCGGCAACCAGCGATTCAAATCCGCTGCTGTTGCACAACAAATACCGCTGTAGATTTCAGTAATCTGGCGCTGTTGCGGTGTGGCATCCTTTTCTTCAACAATCGCATAAATTTCACCTTGATCATTACGCACAATACGTCCCAATCCGTGTGGATCAGGCATGAGCGCCAGCAACAATCCCAGCGATCTACTGGCTTCACACCGCTCGATCAGGGTTTGCAATGTATTAACCTGAATCAGTGGCACATCAGCTGACAGAACCAGCACCAGGCTGGCTGGCGGTATGTGTGACAAGGCCTGCAGCACGGCATGCCCGGTACCCAGTTGTTTTTCCTGGTGCACCCAGTTCACGGGCAGGTCAGGCAATGCACTGCGAATGATATCGCCACCGTGTCCATAGATCACGTGAATTGCTTCGGGATTTAATGCTCTCGCCGTTTCCACCACCCTTGCCAGCATGGGCCTGCCACCTATTTCATGCAGCACTTTTGGCGTGGCAGAATACATCCGTTTGCCTTGACCTGCGGCTAAAACAACAATATGCAATGACATGTTTTGATCCTTTAATATTTAATAAACCGCTCCAGGCGAAGCAACATCCACATTACCTGACTCCCTGGGCGTTTTGAAGAAAGGCAGCTCACCAAGCCCGCTTAATCCACGCTCCAGCAAGGAACGTCTTGGTGGTGTTTTTTCAATGATCGCGTTATGCAATCCCAGCAACCGTTTTGTAGAATCTGTCAGGCCCTTCGTATCCCGTACGTCTGCTTTCGATAACTGCAAAAACAGATGATCCAGTGCATCCACTTTACCATTCATTACATCAGGAAAGAATTTCACCATCAATCCTTCCGGGCGCGATATGGCAACACAGGGAGAACAAAACGCCAGTGCATTCCCGCCCCAGGCCAGTTGTTTTTGAGGCTCTCCCCACTCGGGGCTGCCCGTTGCACACCAGATTGCCATACTCCTGCCATTGCCTGCAACCAGCCACTGACAATCATCGATCAACACCCAGACAACCTGTTTTTTCTCAGCGTCATCTTCGCAAACGTTGATGCAGTTCCAGCTTGTTGTATCCCAGATAAAAATGGCCTTGTCATGCGTCGACGATAAAAATCGGCCATCAGGAGACCAGTCCAAACTGGCCACGCGGCCACCAGGATGCTTTAATTGATGCAGTTTTCGATATCCCGGCACCCCCTGATTGTTATCCAGCTGCCAAATGGTGATCATCCCGCCACAGGCTGCTGCCAGTTGCATCGACGTTATGCCATCAGCTCCGGTAACAGGAAGTGAACATACCAGCCCCTCAATCGGGCCAGATACAGCATGATCTGCAATGCAGATTTCCACTGTCTCTCGAGATCGCTTTGACGCCCAGGCCCCCATGTCCCGAAGATAAACCCTCCCGTTAGATGCGCCAATCGCAAGCCAGTGTTGATAATTCTCGCTGCGCAACCAGGCCATGTGTTCAAAACTCACGCCTGGAATCTCTGACCGGTGCAGACCTCCGTCCTCATTCCTGGTCGTGACAAATTTCCTGATTCTTATCGTTTTATCGTCTCGTCCCAGTGAGGCCAGATACAGACCATCCCTGGACCAGGACAGATGTTCAACAGCGCCTTGATGTTGAGCCAACACTTTATTCGGCTTAACCACAGACCGCTGGTGAACAGTGCTCAGGGTTACCATCCCGTCTACATCCCCTGCAACCAGATATTCACCATGCGCAACCAGGGCCGACACTTCTGCAACATAGACATGATGTTGTGTACTGTTACGGATTAAAAGCTTGTGATCACTTTCGTCCAGAGACACAAAATAACGGCCGTCTGCTAAAAAAACAGCATATTGGCCCCGATGAACAGACATGCAATATCCTGCCTTGATGTTCCAGAGAAACACGTCACCCTGTGAACTTGCCGAAACAAGGCATGTTTCGTTAAAAGCCAGACTGGTAATTTTTCCCTTGTGCCCGGACAGGGTTTTGATTGCATCCGCTTGCATATGCCATGCATCTTTTATTTTTCGAATATAAATCACACCATCGGCACATCCCGATGCCAGCAAGCGTTCATTAATTGACAGGGCAAGGCTGGTTAATTCAATCCGCCCGGCGTCTTTTGCCTGGCGCCCCAGCATTTGTTGTAACACGTCCCTGCCTGTAGATTGCTGCGGAAAAGCCCACAAATGCAGCGTGCCATCATCACCACCCGAAATCAATACATCACCCGTCCGGGACCAAATAACCGCATTGACACCCAGACGGTGCTTGTCATAGGTGTAAAAACTGGCGCCGCTTGCAGACAATACCGAGCTTTTTTTATTCACATCCCACAGTTGAACTGTTCCATCATTGCGACTCAGTGCCAGTGTATTGCCATCCGCCCGCCACGCGGCTGACAACACCTCCGGGCCACCTTCAATGGTCGCTATCTGCTCTCCCGGACGAAACTTGTCAGATACATCCCAGACACGAACCATGTTCGCGATAGTGACCAGACGACTATAGCCTGCTGACATCGTCCAGGCCATATGGGATATTTTTTGTTGATGCGCCTGCCATTGCACCAGTATTTTTCCGGTCGACAACTCAGCGATCACAATAAAGTAATATTTATCATCCGGGGCAGGCGGGACAGCAAAGGCAATGCGATCGGCTTCAACGGATGGGCAAACAGCAAACATGACCGGTGGTCTGTCTGCATAGATAAATTTTGCCGCATCGATAAATTGAACATCCGTTATGTCAGACCCGCGTAAAATACAATCGGAAAGGCCCGACATGGAAAACCGGACATTCTGCAAGCCACTGTTTGACAGATCAAGGCTGCCAAGCGGCGTCCAGGATAAATCAGCGTTTGGTATATTAATCATTGAAAAAGCGGGGTTAACCACCTCTTTATTTATTTCCACCCCCATCCGGTTCAACAGACTGGCAGCATTGGATGCGGCAATTGCATATTTATTACTGGTATCACCACGCGCGCAGGTGATCGTCAATATAGCCGCTGCATTGGGAATTAGTCGCGCCTTCAGGACCAGTTCTGTCAGCGGCACCTGCAACGGTGCAATCCCCAGTCTGGCCAGTTCGCCTTTTTCAATCCTGCCGCTCACCAATGGCTCCCGTGCACTGCGCTTTGAGGTGTATTGCAGCCCACCATCAGCCAGCGCTTCCAGATATAAAACACCCTGTTTATAACCGCTGTTTGACAACAGGCGAAGCTCATAACCTGTTTTTCCAGCATCTCCCTTGCTGGCAGAAACCAGTTCAATCAAGCGTTTTTTTGCAAGCTCAACCTCTTTGGGAGGGCGGGTACGCAGCGATTCACGTAAATAATCCAGTACCCTTGGAAAATCCGTCAGGTAATCATGTCCCCAATCCTTGAACCGGTTTTCCCGCTCCTTTAACGGATTATCTTTGTTTTCGGGTACAAGCAAATTCTTCAGTAGCAATCTGGCCAGCGCATGCTGCCAGAACGAGTCACTGATAAATGCATAGTTGACGAGTTTTCTGCATGAATCATCAAATAGCTCATGCCCGCCTTTTGCCTTGATATGTTGACAAATATATGTTGATTTCGGGTAGCTTAATTTACCGGAAAATGTCGTAATGTTGACTTTATCAATCGATTCCCTTTCCAGCTGGGTAAAGTCCCAGCCCCCGTCTCTTGAGTATCCATACACAAAATAGAAGGGCATGCCTGTTGCAGTTCTGGTAAATTTTAACAGTGTCGGAATATCTGTCTGTAAATCGTTCCGGATGTCCTCCAGTTTCAGGCGAGCAGCGTCCTCATCATTCACCAGCACATCCTCAATGGAGCTCAACATGAGTTCATGCTTGTCTGCTATCACGGTGGTTAAAAAGGGCATCAGTCGTCGGAGGGGGGTATGATCCAGATCATCAGGATACGAGTGTTTTAAATAATACCGACCCATTTCCCACATCGACTTGACCAGCGCCTGCTTTTCAGAATCATAGTCTGCATATTGAATTGATGTGTCAGCGGAGCGTTTGCGAATGCCATACTCAAACCATTTGATATCCAGAGCATCATGCAATTCAAGACTAGTTACCGGGACCCGGTATCCAGGGCGGGAACGAAGCAACTCACAAATCATTTTCAACATCAATGGATTTTTACCCATCTCATGCAGTGCAGGTTCACGTTTTCGAAACGCAGCTATCCGCGCTGAAACACGATCCTCTTCCGTATCATGTGAAGTAACAATGCTCTCTGCATGCCTTTCAACCAGCGATAACAGATTGCATTCCTGCTCTGCAGGAAAATCAATCGTATCACTGATTCTCAAACGCTTGTGATAATCTGTTTCATCAATGCGCTTGCCGGCATACAGCGTCATCGACCACGGCTGTTTGCATTTGGCATTAAAACTGATGATTTCTTCCACCACGTAGCGGGTGTCAAAATGAGGGCACTGATCAATGTTGTCCAGCTCAACCGAATAGGGAAAATTATCTGTAAATGCATGCCGTTTCTCATGCTCGGTCAGCACTGGAATCTCTATCGTCCTGAAAGCCCCCGCCAGAATATTTTTCGCATCAGGATCAATATGGCTGCAATCAACATAAAAAGGCAGGGGAATATCATGCCCCAGAGCGCCTGCCGCCGCAACATTTGCTTTAAACAGCTCCAGCTTCTTTTTATAGCGACTTAATGCCGTCTCGGTCTTGCCAGAGCCTGTCTCGCCCACCACAAGAACAAACTGGCTATACGGGCCATTTTCCGGATGATGCAGCCGATCAATTTCAACAGACGCCGGGGTGCGTTTTTTTCCAGGACAGCGGACACCGGGTTCCATATGATTTTCTTGCAAAAACGCGGGATTTTCTTCAGTCTCCCATGGCAAAGGCAGGTATTCTTCAATGTTTGCGCGGGGATCTTTCACGCGATTGACCAGCTCTTCCAAATCATCCCTGACATCCAGAAGTTCCTTGTGATCATTCACTTGCGCAAACGAATACCGATCGACATCTTCCCGCACAGCATTTAATCCCGCCTCAAGCATCTGATCCGAGGCCACACGCTCCCGGGTTTCCTGCACCAGCTTTTCTTCAAGCTCGTTCCAGCGAGCAACCTGCCCGGCAAGCGCCTGCTCAAATTTTTCATCGCGCAACTGCAATGTTTTCAGAATCTCCTGACGATCCTGCATCCGCTGCTCTTCAATCCGCCTCAACTCGTCTGCAACCTGTTTCCGGTATTCCTCAAAATACTCTCTGGCCGACTGATGGGTCTCTGTTTTAACATTGTCCTCAATGATTCCGTGCCATTGACAGTTCATGTGAATCAACGTTGAAGCAATCGTAACATTTACCAGTTTACAACCGTTAAACAGGCCACTGGAAAAATTACCGGTAAAGCATTTGATATCAGACCACTCACTCTTTTCCCCACAGGCAAATTGAAAGTCCGTAGACTCATCCATCGTAATGCCGATAAATTTCGTACCTTCCACATGTGCCCTGGTCCAGCGGGTGTTGCGCACATCACCACAAATCATTGCCTGACTAAAATAAACGCCGGAATAATCCCCGTCTCGCACATCCACATCTTTCAGGGAGTCATCATGGCATTCGGCTATCACCGGTCCACCGTGCATACCGGCCAGGTAATCATTCAGGCTTTTTCTGTTTGAGGGATCCTTGCGTACCTCGGTCAGGTAAGCCCTGAGTTCATCAGGCGTCACTGCATGATAAGGACAGACATTTTTTCGCAACACCAGCCTGGCTTTTGCATCCAGATCATTTTTCAGGGGTAAAAGCTCTTTAATCACAGCAGTGTCCGGCTTGAGTTGCACTTCTGACAATGCGATATAACCACATGCAGCTGATGTGGTATGGTGGGACAAATGCATCCATTCAGGCCAGCCATCATTCTCATCCGATGAAGCATGCACGCTGAACTGACCGTTCTTGTCAAATACAGCTCGTCTGGCGCAGGCATAAAACCATTTAACAAACAGACCAATACCATCTTTGGTCTTCAGGGTCAGGTTTTTTCCCCGATACGAATGATGCACGCTTTCCAGCAAATCATCGACCAGCGCTTCCGGGGTAATGGAAGGATCCAGGACTACTTTCCCATCCAGTTTTGTGGCCAGATTTTTGATAACACGATAAACACCATCAACAGCCAGCTCCTTTACCTGTGTTTTCTCCAGCAAGGTATCAATACCATACTTGTATCGCCGGGCAATTTCATTGACCGTTCCCCGCAGCAAAATATACAACCGCAAGCGGGTATCATCAAAGCCGGCGGCTTCCGGTGCGAAGGGAACC
>CAZDYY010000094.1:0-7180 GCA_964509745.1 uncultured Legionella sp.
CATTGATGATCTGCCCCTGGTTGCATCCCAAATGAATACTCCGGGCAATATCCAGCGCTCAACTGAACGATTCATGCGCATCATTCAAATCCTGAAGGATAATAACGTTCCTGCAACAGGATTTGTGATTGGTGGTGCCATTGAAAATGGGCAATGGGACTTTCTTGAAAAATTTCGTGCCGCAGGGTTCGGGATCGGCAATCACACCTGGTCGCACTACAATTTAAACGCCATGAAAGCCGAAAAGTACATTGCCGATGTTGACCGGGCCGACAAGAAACTTGAACCCCTGATGACCGAACCCAAATATTTTCGCTATCCCTATCTTGCCGAAGGTAACAAGGTTTCAAAACCGCTGGTCATGGAATATCTCACAGAACACCATTACACCATTGCACCGGTCACCATTGACAGCAAGGATTTTGAGTTCAATGAGAGAATGTATAAAGTTCCTTACAGAATGAGAACGGCCTATTTGAATAAACTGAAATCCAGTTATCTTGCCTACATCTGGAAACAAACACTGAAAGCAGAAAAGCGTGCAGGTGATCAACCGGCAAAACAAATTCTGTTAATCCATGCCAACGTATTAAACAGCTATTTGCTGGGCGATATTATCAAAATGTATAAAGACAATGGATACACGTTTATTACATTAACCGAAGCACTGAAAAATCCCGCTCCGGAATTGCTGGCCCCGGAGAAGGAAGAAAAAGCCGAGAGCGTACTGGATAAAATCAAGGGAAAACTGTTCCCGTCCATTATGCCCGCTCCGGCAAGCTAGAGATATAAACGACATTGTCGTCCCAGTCCGGGACGACAACGTGATGCAGAATGCGCTATACTCCCTCCTTTCCGCTCTCATCATCAAACCATGCCAACAACAATACAAATTGATGACGAAATCTGTACCAGTGGATTTTGCATCCTCGATAACTTTTTGCCCCTGCATCATTACCAGAACCTGTGCAAAACCATCCAGTCACTGCATGCTGATGGGGCTTTCAAACACGCAAAAATCGGGCAAAAATCCCGCGAAAATCTCAATTCAGCCATCCGCAGCGATCAAATTTTCTGGCTGGAAGAAGACACAGTCAATGATGCGGTCCAGGCATGGTTTTCTGCCATCAACAACATCCGCACAACCTTGAACCAATCCCTGTTTCTGGGATTAAATTCCATAGAAACCCACTTTGCCGTCTACCAGCCAGGCAGTTTTTACAAAAAACACGTGGATCAATTCAAAACAACCATGGACCGGCGTATTTCCTGTGTGTATTATCTGAATGAAGACTGGCAACCGGCACATGGCGGGGAGTTAAAACTGTATAGTCTGGATGAGCAAACGCATGTTCAGGTTGAACCGCGTGGCAATCGATTGATCTGTTTCAATAGCAATCTGCCACATGAAGTAAAAACAGCTTTTCACATCAGATACAGTTTAACCGGCTGGATGAAGGTGAGGCCAATGACCGTCTGCTCAACGACAGCTTGAAAACGATTACACCAGGGATGAGATTTATATGCCAAACAAACAACCGCTCTTGATACTGCTAAGCCTGTTCTGCACTATCACTCACGCCGGTCCATGGTTTACCGATCCATTGTTATCTTTGCAGGCAGAAACTACACCTCGAGGAAAAGTGGAAGTCTATTTCCAGGTTGCCAACGCCATTTCCAGTGCAACGTATCAAAGCGACTGGTACCCTAAACCTGAAAAACCCTTTTTTTCCACCCAAATCAGCCCGGAAATTGCCGTCGGTTTAACAGATCAAGTCGATTTTACTGTCAGCCCACTTTATGTCACAAACCAGAGAGGAGCGCTGCAATTCAGTCAAGTCGGAGACACATCGGTCATGCTTGGTTATCAGGCACTTAAACAACACGCAAATATCCCGGACCTGCGAATTACCCTTGAAGAAATCCTGCCCAGCGGTAATTATACCAGCTTCAGACCCATCAACTCAGGAGTAGACTCAACTGGCCTTGGCAGCTACCAAACCTCACTGGCGCTCAATTTTCAATATTTATCCCAACTCACAGAAACACATTACCTGAATGCTCACTTCAACCTGGGATACACTGCACCCAGCCGGGTTTTTCTAATGGGTCTGAATACCTTTGGCGGCTCACCGGAAACCAAAGGCTGGATTACACCAGGAGATACCGTAGGTGTAGATCTGGCCGGAGAATTGAGCCTGACCCAACAATGGGTGGCCGTTATGGAAGTAAACTATATTTATCAAAATGCTTCTGTCTTTTCAGGCACCCGCGGTGTACGCGACAGGACAAAAGAAATTTTCCCAAACAGACATAACATAGGTTCAGCAGACGTTGGCAGTGACAGCCTTGCCCAGTTTTCTCTGGCACCGGCACTGGAATTCAATATGTCAGCAGATTTTGGCGTAATTGCTGGCGTCTGGTTTAGCGTTGCAGGAAAAAATGCCCCGCAATTTGTTACCCCGGTGATTCAACTGAATGGGACCTGGTAAACAGACACCGGTCTAATTATACGGCGAATGTATTCAAATATTTATTACCTGCATATGCCAGAATTTTTTCATCTCGCGTTAATAGCGTCAACAATTCCACTCTTGCTGTTGCAACAATAAGTCTGTCAGCAGAATCACCGTGAAATTCTCCGGGCAAAAAAGCGCTTTCTACTGATATGGCCGGAGTCAAACTAATCAAATTAATTTGTGGTTCCATTAAAGCAGCATCAATCCATTCAATACAGGGCCTGTCCAGGTGTATTTTATTTTTTGCAGCCAGCATACTCACTTCCCAAAGCGAAATACACGACAAATACAAGTTACCCGATTCAGCCTGTTGTTCTATAAGCGCCTGGGCCCTGGCATTCAGTTTTTCACCGAGCATTAACCAAATCCAGGTGTGAGTATCCAGCAATAATCCCGAATTATTCATCTGCATTCCAGCTTTCATTCAAGGGACGAGTAATATCCGCCAGAATCGTCATGGACCCCTTCAATTTGCCAAACACAATTTGCTTTTCATCTTCAACCGGAATTAATTTTGCAACGGGTTTCCCTCGTTTGGTAATAATAACAGGCTGTCTGGTTCTGTTAACCTCATCCATGATATGCAAACAGGTCGCCTTGAATTCTCCTGCAGGAATGGCATGTACATTTCGATTCATTATGAATCACCCCATGGTCATGTGTCTATAGTCGTATTAGGAGAACATATTAACATTGTCAAGCAGTCTTCCAGGCAATTCCGCCGTCCCGCGGGACGGCGGCCAGTGAATTGTCAGCTCGCCAGAGCATCCGTCGCAGCGATGTAATCGTAACCAAGATCACGCGCAACCGCTTCGTATGTAATCATCCCCTGATGCACATTCAGCCCATTTAACAAATGACCATCACTCAACAATGCCAGTTTCACCCCTTTGGTTACAATGCTCAGAACAAATGGCAAGGTTGCATTGTTTAATGCAAATGTTGACGTTTTTGGCACAGCTCCCGGCATATTGGCAACACAATAATGCACGATGTCATCAACGATGTAGGTTGGCTCATGATGCGTGGTGGGTCGGCTGGTTTCAAAGCATCCGCCCTGATCAATCGCCACGTCAACAACAACTGAACCCGGACGCATGTCTTTCAACATGGCGCGTGTCAGCAATTTTGGTGCTGCAGCACCCGGCACCAGCACCGCGCCAACCACCAGATCAGCTGATACCACGTATTGTTCCAGCGCTTCACTGGTCGCATAAATGGTGTTTAATTTTGACCCGAATTGAAAATCCAGCTCACGCAGGCGGGTTAATGACTTGTCCAGAACCGTTACGCGTGCTTCCATCCCCATCGCCATGCGGGCAGCATTGGTACCAACCACACCACCACCAATCACGACAACATTTCCAGGGGACACCCCCGGTACGCCACCCAGCAACACCCCGCTGCCGCCCTGCGCCATTTCAAGGCAATGAGCGCCAGCCTGAATGGACATACGTCCGGCAACCTGCGACATGGGCGTCAATAACGGCAAACCACCATCATTTTGAGTTACGGTTTCGTACGCAATTGCGGTTACACCTGACTCCTTGAGCATGCGTGTTTGTTGTGGATCCGGCGCCAGATGCAAATAGGTAAACAGGGTTTGTCCTTCACGAAGGCGCTTGCATTCAACAGGTTGTGGTTCTTTTACTTTAACAATCAGCTCAGCCCGGTTAAAAATTTCATCGGCTGTGTCCACCATTTTCGCACCGGCAGCCTCATAATCATGATCAGTAATCCCGATACCCATACCGGCATTTTTTTCCACCAGCACCGTTCCGCCAGCCCGAATTACCTCGCGCACACTGCCAGGAACAAGACCAACCCGATTTTCCTGAGATTTAATTTCCTTCGGTACACCAACGATCATTAGCTATTACTCCTTTTTGTTAATCGTTCAATCAACTCTGGAACCAACACAAACAAATCCCCCACCAGACCATAGGTGGCAATCTGAAATACCGGAGCATCGGCATCCTTATTTATAGCGACAATGACTTTTGAATCTTTCATGCCGGCCAGGTGTTGCACAGCCCCGGAAATCCCCACGGCAATATACAAAGCGGGGGCAACAATCTTGCCGGTCTGTCCTACCTGACAATCATTTGATACAAAACCCGCATCCACCGCCGCCCGGGAGGCTCCAACTGCAGCCCCGAGAACATCAGCCAGCTGTTCAATCAGCCTGAATTGTTCGGCGCTTTGCAGCCCCCGCCCACCAGACACAACGATGCTGGCATTGTTTAATTCGGGACGTACTGACTCACTCAATTTGTGATCAAGAAACCTTGTCCGCTCCCATGGAATAACCTTGTCTACCTGCTCGATACAGCAAGGCGGCTGAACCCCGGTCACCGGTTCAAAAGCCGTGGTTCGTATGCTGAGTATTGTCCTGTCATCCAGAACCCGCACCGTTTCCAGCGCATTGCCTGCATAAACGGGATGCTGGAAAGTATTTTGATCAATAATCGACGTTACATCGGAAACCTGGCATGCATCCAGCAATGCAGCAATCCGGGGCAGCAAATTTTTCCCCTGGGTGGTTGAAGCTGCAAACAAGGTATTAAACGATGTCGCAAGCGTTGCCACCAGATGGCTGATGTTTTCCGGCAACTGATGAGCAAAACAGGCATTATCAGCGATAAGAACAGATTCAACACCGGCCAGTTTTGCCGCTTCATCCGCAACAGCCTGACATTGATGTCCTGCCACAAGCAAAACCGGTTTTGTTTTCAACTCAAGGGCCGCCGCAAGCACATTCCGCGTGGAGGGTTGCATAGCTTTATTGTCGTGTTCTACGATAATTAACGAACGCATGATCATTCCCTGAAAATTAAAGCACCTTTGCTTCGTGTTGTAATTTGTCTACCAGTTCCTGTACCGAACCAACCATAACCCCCGCACTGCGAACCGGCGGTGCAGTGACAGACACGACTTGACGATGTTCTTTCAATGACAGGCCAAGCGATTCAAGCTCAAGGCATGCAAGTGGTTTTTGTTTGGCTTTCATGATGTTGGGCAAACTGGCATAGCGCGGCTCGTTCAGACGAAGATCCGTACTAACCACGGCTGGCAACTCAACGTCCAGCGTTTCCGCCCCGCTGTCAATTTCCCGGGTGACCTGGATATGTTGGCCGGAAACAGTGATTTTTGATGCAAATGTGGCTTGCGGCCAGTCGAGCAAAGCAGCGAGCATCTGCGGTGTCTGGTTATTGTCACCATCAATGGATTGTTTACCCATCAAAACCAGATCGGGCTGTTCATCATTGACGATTTTCTTCAATATTTTTGCAATATTCAAACTGCAATACGATTCATTGGTTCGCACAAGGATAGCGCGATCAGCACCCAGTGCCAGACCATGACGCAGGGTTTCCTGGCTGGTATCCGGACCAATACTGACAAGGATTATTTCCGATCCGGCATGTTGTTCACGCAATCGCAGCGCTTCTTCAACAGCAATTTCATCAAACGGATTCATGGACATTTTAAGATTTCGGGTTTCAACGCCCGAATTGTCCGGTTTGACACGGATTTTTACATAGGGGTCTACAACTCGCTTCACTGCTACCAATATTTTCATGATCCCTCAAATTATATCGTCCCCGCGAAGGCGGGGATCCATCGTTAATGTGGCATCATACCAGTACATAAATGGATTCCCGCCTTCGCGGGAAAGACATTTTTAACTGGCAATCTTCCAGGACCCGTCTGCCTGACGACAGGCCTTGCCATAAACTTGTTCACTCTTGCCACCGATAATGGCATGAGTGGTGTATTCCCGGCATGGTTGCTCATTCACGTAATAAGTACGCACTGGTTTTACACTGTATTGATTGCCATTGTCCGGGTTTTTCCAGCTGACAGCCTGGCCTACCGGCGCTGTTTCAAGGGCACGCTGCATTTCCATTCTGTCCTGTCTGTCCATGTATTGCCCGATTCTTCCACCAAGGTAGGCACCCAGCAACGCACCACCGGCAGCTGCCGCAACTTTACCGGCACCACCACCAAACTGGCTGCCAAGCAAACCACCCACGACACCGCCTGTAACAGTACCCACGCCCTCATTCGTGACATTGGTACAACCAGCCAGAAAAACGGAAAGAGACAAGGATGCTACAATGACCTTTTTCATATTTATCACCTATATAAGTTTTGTTTTGTTCTACCTTTGCCTTACCCTTGGCGTTACCTGACAGAGCAATTCATAAGCAATCGTACCTGCTGATTTCGCTACTGTCTCAACGGGAACATACTGTCCCCATAATTCCACTCGGTCACCGATATCAACACCCGGACAATTCGTCAAATCAATTGTCAGCATGTCCATTGACACACGACCCACAACCGGGGCCAGAAACCCGTTCACCCACACCGGTGTATTGGCTGCAATATGACGCGGATAGCCATCACCATACCCTGCCGCCACCACGCCAATCACCGAAGGTTTGTCACTTTTCCAGGTGCCGCTGTAACCAATCGCTGCATGCGACGGAAAATGATGGATTGCACTGATTGCCGAGATAAACCGCATCACCGGTTTTAATCCACAATCACGACCAGTCTGGTTCGCAAATGGCGATACACCGTATAACATAATACCTGGCCGGACAATATCAAAATGCGTGTTGGGCAGAGCCATAATCGCCGCAGAATTGGCC
>CAZDYY010000095.1:0-7175 GCA_964509745.1 uncultured Legionella sp.
AAAGGCCACACCGAACAGGCAGAACAACGCCGTCATCTCGCCAGAAGCGTGTGGGACGCCATGACGGGCGTGATACAACTTGCCGCCGCTGTAACATTTGTTGTGCCGGCTGTGGTATTTGATGCATTAAATACTGTATCAAAAGTAATCTTCAGAGTTGATCTCAAGTTTTTTAACGTTGGAAGTGACTGGACAAAACCCGAAGTTCCACTCAAAAAAGGTGCCGGAGAACTTGAAGAGCAGTATCAAGTATTCAAGCGAAATGCGCAGGACCTGAAACGGAAAAATGGCTACAGGGAATTTGCAACCAACCAGGTTTTGTCACACATTGAACCCGGTATCCATAAAATCACCACGCCAAAGGAACAAACAACACTCCAGAAAGCCAAAAAAGAGCTGGACAAACTAAAGAAAGAGATACAAAACGACGAAAAGAAAAATACTCCTGATCCGATGTCATAACTACAGAGGAAGAACGGGGCCAACCCCGTTCTTCTTTTTCAGACGATCAATTCACGCAACACGCTCGTCGCATAAGCGCCTGCAGTCAGCTCAAAGGATAACAGCAGATTTTCATTATCCCATGCCCACGCCATATCATTCACACAAAGAATATGTGCACGATATGCGCGTTCCAGCCCCTGTTCTTCCAGTGACTTGCACCATGGCTCAAACCCGTGCAAGGCTTCTTGCTGAACAGCCAGCGCATCGAGACTCGCTCGCTCATCCCCTCTGCCCCACAGTACTGAGGCAGGGGATAAATCATGCGCCGCCACCCGGGCATGAATCGTCTCATCCGGGATCCCGACAGGAAAAATACTGTTTTTGCCTGCCAGTTGCATCACATCACCCGACACCGCCTTGTCCCAGGTATGCTGCGCCACTCGCGCTGACAGGATGCGATTGAACAGAAATGAACGCGCTGCAGAATAATAGATACCGCGCAAAAACCGGTCCTTGATTCGCAAGCCCTTGAGCAACACCGCCTCGGCGCGCTCGAGATTCTGGTTATTATGACCAAACCGTTGTGGACCAAAATAATTGGGTACGCCGCTGGATCTTACCGTCTCCAGACGGGATTCCAGTGCGTCGCGGTCTGTAATATCACGCAGAACAAGGGTGAACTTGTTTCCAGCCAGCGCCCCGGTTTTTAATTTCTTCAGATGCCGGTCGCTTTCAATCACTCGCCAGCCATCACCCTGCAAAACATCAACATCAGGAATCACTTCACCAGGAACATGCACAGATAACCATTGCGTGGTAATCGCCTGACGATCTTTCAATCCGGCATACGAAATGCATTTTGCCGGTTTCCCGAGACTTCTCGCCAGACGCTTGATCAGCTCTTCGGTATTCAAGCCCTGCTTTTCAATGCGCAAAAACTGATGCTCACCTTCTCCGGATAATTCAAAGCCGAGGACTTCATCGACCTTGAAATCTTCGGCAGAGGCCTTGAATGTACCGTTTACAGCAGGTTTGCCGTGGGCGTAAGCCAAATCGACAAAATCAAACATGGCGCACCGGACCAGGATATTGAGCCACCAGTGCATCTGTTGTCAAAAGAGTGATACCCTCAACAGTTGCCTGTGCAACCAGTACTCTGTCAAACGGATCTTTATGAAGAGGCGGCAAGCTGTCAATATATACTGCGTGTTCACTGTTAATGGTCAGCTCCTGGTATCCGTTATCCACCAATCCCCGACGTAATACACGCGCATCAACCTGGAAATCATCTCGTCCAAGGCCTCGCTTGATAGCAATTTCCCAAAGACTGGCCGCACTGAACAGTAATTCATTCAAAGGATCATTCAGCAGCAAACGGACCTCTCTTGATAGTTTTTCTGGTGATCCTGCTGCCCATAATAACAAATGCGTATCAAGCAAAAGCTTCATTCCTCACCACCAAACAAATGATCAATTTCTTCATGTCCCATGCTATCAAAATCATCAGGAACGCTAATCTGTCCCTCCATAAAACCCAATCTGCGAATTTGGGCAGAACGCGGAGCATCCAGTCGCGTCACGATCACCTGTGGTCTTCCTGCATTGGCAATAATAAAGGGTTCGCCCTTGACTGCTTGAGCTATCAGGCGTGACAATTGAGTTTTAGCCTCATGAATATTGATGGTTCGCATAATAATGTACCTAAACTAAGTCTTGTTAGTTTAGTATAGCATATTTATGATGTTATTCCTTCAACTACTACGACACCAATTCTGTTCTGGTCGTGACTAAAACAGAATTGATGCCGGGATGACGTACGGGTTGTGCAATTACGCCATTTTTTACTGCCGCAACTGCGGAAACAAAATCACATCCCGAATTGACGGTGAATCAGTGAACAGCATCACCAGCCGGTCTATTCCAATCCCCTCGCCCGCTGTTGGCGGCATGCCATATTCCAGCGCCTCGATGTAGTCGCTGTCGAAATGCATGGCTTCCAGATCACCAGCATTTTTTTCTTCCACTTGCTTCTGGAAGCGCATGGCTTGATCTTCAGCGTCATTCAACTCGGAAAAGCCATTGGCGATTTCACGTCCGGTGATGAAAAATTCAAACCGGTCGGTTACCATGGGATCATGATTGCTGCGACGCGCCAGAGGAGACACTTCTGTCGGATAACCGGTCACAAAAGTGGGCTGAATCAACTGATGCTCGATGGTTTCTTCAAAGATAATCATTTGCAACTTACCCACACCATCGGTGTCTTTATAGGGAAAACCTAGTTTATCCAGAACCTTGCGTGCACCGGCTATGGTTTCAATATGCTCCAGCGCAAGCTCCGGGTGATGCTGTAAAATAGCCTCCTTGATGCTGATGCGCGCAAACGGTTTGCTCATATCAATCAGTTGACCCTGATACATGACCTGACGCGTACCCAGCACGGTATCGCACAGGTAATGCAGCATGTGCTCGGTAAAGTCCATCATGTCTTCATAATCAGCATAGGCCTGATAAAACTCGACCATGGTAAATTCCGGATTATGCCGGGTTGAAATGCCTTCGTTCCGGAAATTACGGTTGATTTCATAGACACGCTCAAATCCACCCACCACCAGTCGTTTCAAATACAACTCGGGCGCTATGCGTAAAAACATCTCCATATCCAGCGTATTGTGATACGTCACAAACGGACGTGCCACAGCACCACCGGGAATAGGATGCATCATCGGCGTTTCCACTTCCAGAAACTGATGTTTGTCCATAAACTGGCGCATGGCCTGGATCACCTGTGAGCGAATGCGAAACGTTTTGCGTGTCTCATCATTGGCAATCAAATCCACATATCGCTTGCGATAACACGCCTCCCTGTCCGCCAGACCATGAAACTTGTCCGGCAAGGGGCGCAAGGATTTTGTCAGCAATTCAATATGACTGGCATGTACGGTCAACTCACCTGTGTTGGTGATAAACAATACACCCCGAACCCCGACGATATCTCCCATATCCCAGTGGGTAAATTGCTCATAGAGTTCGGGAATATCATTCTGGCGCACATAGACTTGCAAACGGCCTGATACATCCTGAATATGAAAAAAACTGGCCTTGCCCATTACTCGGCGCAAAACAATGCGGCCCGCCACAGCAACATGAACCGCTTGCTCAGCCAGAGCATCCTTGGCGACATGGGCATACCGATCCATCAAATCGACCGCCAGATGCTCCCGGCGAAATTGATTGGGAAAATTAAAACCCTGCTCACGCAGTTCTACCAGTTTTTGTTTGCGAACATGATAAACTTCACTTTCATCCAGCTGTTCGACTTGTTCTTCTGTCAAGGGTCTTTCTTTCATATACATCACTCTCCTGCCTTCAAACTGGCTTCGATAAATTGATCCAGATCACCGTCCAGAACGGCCTGGGTATTGCTGGTTTCCACGCCTGTGCGCAAATCCTTGATACGGGATTGATCCAGTACATATGAACGAATTTGCGATCCCCAGCCAATATCGGATTTGCTCGCTTCCAGCGCCTGTTGTTCATCCTGCTTTTTTTGCATTTCCAGTTCATACAAGCGCGCACGCAATTGCTTCATTGCCTGGTCCTTGTTTTTATGCTGGCTGCGGTCGTTTTGGCATTGCACGACAATGCCGGTGGGCTCGTGGGTAATCCGCACTGCCGAGTCGGTCCGGTTAACGTGCTGTCCGCCCGCACCGGATGCACGGTACGTGTCTATCCGTAAATCTGCCGGGTTAATGGCAATTTCAATATCATCCTCAATTTCCGGGGAAACAAACACAGACGAAAACGAGGTATGACGGCGATTGCCCGAATCAAATGGTGATTTTCGTACCAGACGATGCACACCGGTTTCGGTGCGTAACCAGCCATAGGCATACTCACCGGTAAAATGAATCGTCGCACTCTTGATGCCGGCAACATCCCCTCCCGAACATTCAACCAGCTCGGTGGTAAATCCGTGTTGCTCACCCCAGCGCAGGTACATGCGCAACATCATCTCGGCCCAGTCCTGCGCCTCGGTACCACCCGAGCCGGACTGAATATCCAGAAACGCATTGGCCTTGTCCATTTTGCCGGAGAACATGCGCTGAAACTCCAGCGTTGCAACCTGCTTTTCAATATTGGCTGTTTCCAGTGCGACATCATGCAAGGTGCTTTCATCACCTTCCTCGCGCGCCATTTCAAACAGCTCGGTCAGGTCAACAACCGACTGGCCCAGCTGTTGCAGTTGATGAACAACGCCTTCCAGCTGCACCCGTTCACGACCTAGTGCCTGCGCCTGTTCGGGGTTATTCCAGATATCTGGCGACTCCAGTTCCCGGACGACTTCTTCCAGCCTCTCTGACTTGATATCGAAGTCAAAGATACCCCCGAAGCGCATGAATTCGCGAATTCAGATCAGCCAGTGTCAGATTGGTTTGATTCACTTCAAGCATGAGTGACCCTTATGGTTAATGATTATCAGGGCCATATTCTACATTATCCTTGCCAGGGTCACAATTTTTACAGCTTCTCGGGCAATCGCGCCTTGATTCGATGGGTTGCCTGGCTATGAATTTGTGAAACGCGTGACTCGCTCACCCCGAGGACATCACCAATTTCTTTCAAATTCAAATCATGTTCATAGTGAAGCGACAATACCAGACCTTCATTTTTTGGCAGGCTGCTGATAATTTGTGACAGGAGAGCGCGCGTATCAGCCTGCTGAACATTAACATGAGGCTCGGTGGATGCGTTCATCGCATCATCTTTTAACACATCATCCGTCACACCAAGATCATCAAACCCGAATAAATGGGCGCCATTCGAATCATTCAGCATGTCATGGTATTCAGCCAGACTGAGCTTCAGCTCGGCTGCCACTTCATGATCCCTGGCTTCGCGACCCAGTCTGTGTTCAACCTCGCGCAAAGCCACAGCAATCATGCGCGCATTTCGGTAAACCGAACGGGGAACCCAGTCATTGCGCCTGACTTCATCCAGCATGTGCCCGCGAATACGAATACCGGCATAGGTCTCAAATGATGCCCCTTTGCTGTCATCATAGTGTCGCGCTGCCTCCAGCAATCCCAGCATTCCTGCCTGCATCAGGTCTTCCAGCTGAATGGTTCGGGGCAACCGCGCGGACAGATGGTATGCGATACGTTTCACCAGAAGAGCATGGGTTTTAATCAATATTTCCTGTGCCTGTTGATTTTGCCTGCTATCTGGCAATAAAGTATCGACCACATTCCACTCCTTGTTTATCTTTAATCACACCCTTTAATAACTAGTATCTTGCATTACCGCCCGCGTGGCAATATTTGCCACAAACAAAAAAAGCGCCTGCATGAGGCGCTTTTACAAGATCAGCGGAGATTTATCGAAACAGCTGAATAATCGGCAAATACTCTGGAATCACTTTGAAGAACTCGAGTACATACAACACCAGCACAATCACAACGACAATATTCAGCAAACTTTTAATCGACGGCAGCATGGGGATAAGGGCATTAATCACCCACATGACCACACCAAATACGACGATAACAGCTAACAGATTTAACAGTTCATGGTTCATGACAGTCCTTGTTTTATGAAAAAGTCCCTTTTGTTATTTTATTTCAACTAAAATTAATAGCACGGCGATCAGCAGAATGCAAATACCAAACAGAAACCATAGCACGTTAATTTGCGTTTTACCGGGAAATATCGCATGCTCTTTTCTAATCAGGTCAGGAATTTTCATATGAAACTATACCGATATTTAATATTGGCGCTTATGCTGCTGTTGCCTTTGGGGCAAATCGAGGCGCTTGTTATTGGCACCATGCCCAACAATCCTCCCCTGTCATCCCTTGCCGATAAACACAATCATTTTATTGGGTTTGAAATTGATCTGATGCAAGGCATTTGCCAGCGGATTAAATTACCCTGTACCTATACCCCTGTGATCATGAAACAAATCCAGGATGACCTGATGAAGCAAAAAATCAATATCGCGATTGCCGCCTACATTATCCCGGATACCCCGCCGGCAGGATTTATTTTCAGCCTGCCCTACCTGCCCAGCAATGCCCGTTTCCTGGTTGGCAAGGATTCAAGAATCAACTCGATCGACGACATGAACAATAAATTGATAGGGGTAAGGCACGGTACACTGTTTGATGATTTGCTGAAAAAACTCTATGGTGACAAAGTCAATTTGGAAAAGTACTGGACCATGGATGATCTGCTCATCGGACTCAACGACCGGGATGTTGATGCAGCATTAATTGATTCTGTGGCAGCAAACTACTGGGTGATCACCGGCGCTGGAATTTACAGGGCGGTCGGACCGAAGATCCCGGTTGGCAACGGCTACGGGATTTTGGCCAACGTGGGCCAGGAAGCACTCATCGCACAAATTAACCTGGCCCTGAAAAGCATGATGGCAGATGGCAGTTATGCTGCGATCTATGCAAAATATTTCTAGAATATATTGTCGTCCCCGCACAGGCGGGGACCCGTTTTTTTCGCTATGCTTGTCCAGCTACCATTTCGCTGATCAACGCAATTCTGGCATCCAGATCTTCGGGCACGTCCCCGCCCCCCTGAGCCATGTCATCACGTCCGCCGCCCTTGCCACACAAATGACGAACCAGCGTGCTGGCTGAAGGGACCTGACCAAGAATGGCTTTGCTGACCCCGGCAACAACACTGAGTTTGCCCTGGGAAACAGCCAGCAACACGAT
>CAZDYY010000096.1:0-7167 GCA_964509745.1 uncultured Legionella sp.
TACATGACAATTTTTAAAATGTCGTCCCCGCGAAGGCGGGGATCCATCCAGCAAAGCGCACTGTGCCATGTCAGGAATGGATTCCCGTCTTCACGGGAAAGACATTATCAATTTTTGTCATGTACACAGGTGAATATCAATCAGAACTTCATGTTCTGCATATAATGCGTGAAAATGTGGCGGTGCGTGGTCACCCCAAAACATTTGAATCAAGATTCCATAAAATGTGCTAATCGTTGGCACTGACTTATTATCCCTTATTCTCAAAACCCATATGAAGTATAGTGCACTGAGAAAACAGAAACAATAATGGTTATTGAGAATTTAACGGTCCAGTCGTGGCGCGGGTTTTATATAATTTTCAAACCATTAGAAAATCTTCTCATATTTGTGTAAGTTGGCAGTTTCTGGCTACGGCGTCATTTCTAAATTAAATCGAGATGCAGGGTCAGCGCTGAGTTGATTTTCGTCATGGATTCACTAACATAACCCGCTGGCTTTGTACTTGTGATGCGTTGCCTTGAAATAGTTCGTATCTGATGGCATTGAGCTTTTGAAGATTTTACCAAACCAGTCTCCTTTGAATCCAGAAACACTTCAAAAGGATATACTTTTGTTACATTTGACGTGATTGGAACAACCGTTATCGTGTTGGCAACTTTATTATTAGCATTATTGCTAACAATTAAGACGGGCCTGCGCTTTTTCGTTTCATCACCAATGGTTGGATCCAAATCTGCAAAATAAATTTCACCACGTTTCATCATTATCGATCCCATCCGCTGCAGTTATATCAAAAGCTGAGTCAAGTTCGCTATTGGCTTCCCTATAATGAGATTCAAGGTTTGCTTGTTGAAGTAGATACAACGCATCCCGGATAACCTCGGAGCGTGATTTATAATGATGTTCAGCCTGGTAGTTTTCAATAAACTCACATTGTTGTATTGGTAATGAAATCGATAATTTGTGTGCAAGCATGATTGCCTCCCAAATATTTACTCTTACCTTATATAATACCATAAGTAGCAACAAAAGTAAGCCAGCTGCGGCGATGCTGTCAGAACTCTTTAGAAATGTGGGGGCAGATCTTGCGAGTCTGTAGGCACCTTGCTTATCTTGTCCGCAATGTCTTGTCCAGAAATGACCTGGCAAAAATCATTGTAGCTGCCTTCCAGTGCAGGTGTTGGCGCAACGGTAATAAAAAATTGGCTGTCAATGTCATCGAGTGATAATTGCCTGGAAAAACATACTCGCTGGTTTGCTAAACTATTCGTTTTTAAACTCTAAAATATCCCCGGGCTGACAGTCTAAATACTCACAAATCAACGTTAGCGTAGAAAAACGAATGGCCTTGGCCTTGCCGGTTTTTAAAATCGACAAGTTCTGGGGAGTAATGTCTATCTTGTCTGCAAGCTCCTGTACTTTCATTTTTCTTTTGGCGAGCATGACATCAAGATTAACAATAATTGGCATAGTGTACTCACTTATATGGTTAATTGATTTTCTTCGCGGATACGGCTGCCCTCGAGCATCACCTGAGAAATAACCTGAACAATCAGGCCAACAAACACTGCTGTTGCATCAATACCAGCATTGAACAAATACACCAGATGCTTATTGAAATGCAATATTCCATCAGAAGCATGGATTACAAGCATCTTGCTCATAGGACCTGTCACTAAAGCATGGATGAATATACAATAGCTTATCCATATATAATACTGTGCATTCTGCACAATAAAAACATCTCCTTTTTGATAATTTTTAAAAATTAACCTCAATAAAAATAACCCGGCTATCCACGGCATCAACAGGATTAATTTTGAGCAAATCATCACGCCTTTAGAAGCAAGTGTCCATGGAGTGATCGATGGATTAACCAATCCTCCTGATGTAGAAATCTCTAATGGCTGTCCTAAAAACATCATTATATTGGACATGGTCGTAAAAAAATGCGTTTCGGGCAGGCTCCATACGATTACATTGAACAGGGGTATGACAATAAGCGCAATATTCAAAAAAATAATCATGCGACGACTAATAACAGGGATTGGGTCCAGACAAAGAAAAAAATCTTTCCATGTGTTCATTTTTAACCACCTTATACTTGATTTAAAAATGTAGCATAACAAAAGATTAAGTGTAAAACAATGAATTATTAATGTTTATCGATAAGAAAATGGCGATTTTCGTTTCAAAATTCAATATTGGAAAAATACCACAAAAATAGCTGTGTGAGATTTGTGTATTTTGATATGACATCGTTAGACATCGTACGCCATTTGCAATCGTGTCGGCAGTTCGATTCTGCCTCTGGCCACAATTAAATAAAATTCAACTCTACCCGCACACCATTAGGATCAAGAATCCAGATTTGCTTCAAATTAATATCGTCATGACACCAGGTTTGATATAAAAGTCCATTACTGTTTAACTTTTTAATGAAGCCATCATAATCCAAATCATCCAGAGCCAAACAGAAATGATCGAACGCGCCGGTAGAAAATTGGCCTTGATGATGCTCCTCAAGACTGGCAAATCTCTCGAATTTTGGTTGTACTTTGCTGGCTTTCGCGTTACCAACATGCAGAATGGCAATTGCTTCTCCGGGAATATAAAAATAGACCGACTGTGCGGTATCGATAGATAGATGAGCCCCGTGAGTTAGACCAATTACATTGCAATAAAAATCGATTGTTTTTGGCATGTCATGAGTAATGAAATTAACATGATCAAGTCGTTTGATTGGCATGAGACCCTCGCTATCAGTGCCACCAGTACGAACGATGGCGCCAGAAATACCACAATCATTGTTGCCGCATTGGGCACCGTTAGCAATTATGCTGCACGAGCCTGCAACGAATATACCACAACCGGTGGTTTTACGACGGGCTGTTTTTTACCGGCAGGAAACAATACAACCTCCAGCGGCCAACTGAATTGTCTGTTTACCAATAAAACAGCCATTGGCTTAAGCAATACTTCCTACTGGAGCTCTACCGGGGCCAGTGCCGGAAATGCGTGGTACCAGCGCTTCAGCGACGGCGTCGAGGAGTTAATGTCAAATCTGGTGTATGGCTTCATTAGGCGGCCATCCTGTTTTCTTCCGGTTTAACCATTTCCCCGTCTATAAATTGCACATTATTAATAACCAATTCCAGTTTGTTAAATCCCTTGAACCGTCTCCATCGCTTTTGCGCACATTCCATGAGTTTGAATACCATGGCCAGCGTTGTATCCCGGGAGCCACAATTTCTGCTTCGTTTGGAGCGGAGCCGCACAGTAGAAAATGTTGATTCAATCGGATTGGTTGTCCGGATGTGAACCCAATGTTCAGCTGGAAAATTGTAAAATGCCAGTAACTCGGAGCGATCTTTACGTAAACATTCCATCGCTTTGGGGTACTTGGCCTCAAAGCATTCCAGCATATTATCGAATGCTTTTTCCGCTTCCTTTTTCGTTGCAGCCATCCAGATTTCATGCAGCCCTTGCTTGATTTTGGGTTGCATGGTCTTGGGAACCTTGTTCAATACATTAGCCGTCTTATGGACCCAGCAGCGTTGATGCTGGCAATCCGGATATACTTTTGCCAGAGCACTCCAGAAGCCCAGAGCACCATCACCGATAGCCAGTTTGGGACCATTATCCAGGCCCCGTTGCCGTAATTTAGTCAGGACTTCTTCCCAGCTGGCAGAGGATTCACGAAACCCGTCTTCCACCGCAACCAGCTCTTTGTGTCCATGCTCTGTGACACCGATGATAACCAACAGGCAGAGCCTGTCATCCATACGTACGTGGCTATATACCCCGTCAGCCCAGAAATAGGCGTAGCGCTTCTGGCTCAAATCCCGTTGCGACCATTCCTGATGTTGCTTTATCCAGTCGGATTTTAACCGGGACACTGTATTGGCTGACAGGCCTTTTGCCTGTTCACCTACCAGGGCAACCAATGCATCCTGAAAATCCCCGGTGGATATGCCTTTCAAATAAAGCCATGGAATCAGTTCTTCCATGCTTTTGGAGCGTTTTAAATAAGGTGGCAGTATCGTGCTATTAAACTTGATGCCACTTTCGCTCCGGTCACGCACCTTGGGCACCTTCACGGTCACAGACCCAATCCCGGTTTGAACCGTGCGCTCCGGCAAATAACCATTACGGACAACCACCTGCTGACCGTTTATTAATTTCAAATCCCGGTAGCTGGCCAGCATGGCCTCCAACTCCAGTTCAACAGCCTCCGCTATCAGTGCCTTCGCTCCAGACCTCAGCAATTCTGTTAATGGATCATTGCCTTTTTCTACTGGTGTTGAAACCAGTTCCAGTTTACTATTCCTCATGGCGTTTCCTTTTGTTGATTATGTTCTCGCGGAACAATCAACAGGGTACGCCACCTAATTCAATTTGTCATACACCAGATCTGAGCATATCTCGGCGTCGAGAACATAACCGATTAGCGCTCTCCGGTCAGAGCGTGTTGTACTCGGGCCTTTACCCCTTAATCCTTTTCTGCCTGCTCTACGGCTTGATCTTTAAAATGGGGACTATATTTATTTCTGATTACTTTTTGTTCTGAATTATTGTTGTTCATTTTTCACCTCTGGTTAAGATTTTACTCTCTTAACAGGGTGTACAACAAATCAGGGCAGGTTCATTATTTTAAAAGCACATGAACAGAGGCTGTTGAGCGGTTTTCGATGGTTATCAGTTCATAAATGAGCGCCTGGCATGACAAAAACATATCCTGAAACCAGGGAAATAAATCATATATTAGTGAGTAACAATTTTTTCAAAGCACAGCCGCATTCTGTTAACTTGTCACAGGAAACGGATGTGGCCATATTGCCGTTGGACAAGTTACTCAAATAAAGTCTGGGTTTGGTTACTGTGATAGCTACACCTTTGTTAAAACGGGGTTAGAAGCGGGCGGGAACAACGTAATTCAGAATTCAGGTGCGGAACGACAGATTAATGAATTTTTTCAAGCAAAGACGTTCCTGATTTTCCTCCGCTGTTCATATCAAAACAGCTTTATCAGACCAATACATGGCAACTTGATTGCACGTTGAGCCGGACTAATTCCATACACAAAACCAAGAATATTGATTTCCAGTCCTTCTTTTTTAGCCAGCATGATTCCCGCTATCCCGAATAGTGAAAATTGATATCCTGTGCCGCTGGGAGCGGGGGCAAAAAAAGTAAAGAGAGGCAGGAAGTCTTTGCCAATGGCGTTGGAAGGTAATGCGAGTCCCAGTTCAGGTACTTGTCTGGCAATATATGCGGGTAAGGTGTTACTGTTCGGTCCGGGCCATACATCATAGTTAGAGTAAGGATAGGATTTTGCTGCCGTTGCGATTTTGTCGACACAAGCTTCTGCTTTGTCGCCACGCAGGTCAAGAATAATCCCGGGTTTATTGTTGAACCAGTAACGATCAGGGATATCCTGTTCTGCCATTAAAGCAGGCAAGCCTCTAAAAAGTCGCCAACCAATAACCTGATATACAGTATACTGTTTAGCATTTTTGGCCTTGACCGCTATCCATGTGTGAACAGAAAACAATCCACGCCAATTAAAAGCGCGTGCTGAATAGACTTGAATCACCGCTTCTTTGGTCACTTCAGGATCAGGCGCCAAATGTGCGCTACCACGCATGGCGGTGCGCCAGTCTGCGTGAAAATCAATGTGTTCAGATATTAGGACCCACAGCGGTCCAATTGCAAATATAATCAAAAAAATAATTAAAAATCGCATGTTAACCAAAAAAATATGAATTAACCAATTCGATTTTATGCTAACACATCTTGCTCTGATGATGCAGGAATAACAAAAATTTGTGTGATTGTTTTTGTTCATCAGGCGCGTAAAATCAGGGAAGGTTTGCTTGAGTTGCTGTGAATATTTCTTGTCGGTATATTTGGGAAAAGGGCCTTTGCATCACCCATACCCATGATTTCCATGTCCTCTTCAGACATTCCGTCATTGGCATAACCTTGTTCTAATTCCGTTGTAAATGCTTCAACTGTTTTTTCATAAAGTCGAGTCACAAACAAGCACTGAATCTTTTTTCCCTGGTTGTGTATTCTCGCCTAATCCCATACTTTCTCGCAATTTACGCTTTGTTTTCCCCTGCTGTAAGGCAATTTTTAAATTCATCAACATGCTCCGGAGACAATGTTTTTTTCCGACCTTTATAGGCTGGCTGGCTTATTATTCAGTAGACGTTTAAACGCATTTCCACAGACTGGTGTCGCATGTCTGCTTGCAAAATAACTGAGTGGCATCAGGGTCGCTATATCTATATTCAATGCAGGGCACAAAGTTACCCATGCAGTAAAACAGTTGTCTTTAATTTCATTCCCTCCGTATTTAATTTTTGAGTCCCCCCAGTTTGCAATATGCGATAGAAGCCATTGCGTCTTCAAAGTCGAGTTAAATGGATTTGTACTGTAATTGCCTCTTTGGTGATAGAAATTCAGGACTTGATTCAGCATTTTTTAAAAGCCCGGAAACAAAGGTATAATACTGCATTTTGCAGTTTAGACAGGATATTGAAATGTTAAGCAACAATGAACTCGGCAAATATCGACATTTTAAAAACGAAAAATTGTATGAAGTGATTGGGGAGGCGATTCATAGTGAAACTCGTGAGGAGATGATTATTTACAAGGCATTGTATCATTGCAATGAATTTGGGATTGATCAGCTCTGGGTTCGCCCCAGGGCCATGTTTTTTGAAAAGGTTATTCATAACGGACAGCGTGTGCCACGTTTTCAACGTGTTGAGGGTTGAGTGTTATAACCAAGGGGAGCATTGCCTTAAAATAGATCAATTTGTGATAGATCGTGAGTGAAATAGATTGTAAAATGCTAACCCTTTAATTCAAGAGACGTATCCATCATGCCCGGTTTTTTCAGCCCTGATCCCATTCAAACATTTATTAAAAAATATTATCCTGACTTGTCACTGCACCCACAAATGCTGGCACAACTGTCCTGGTTACAAGGCAATTCTGTCACTACCAGTCAAGCCAACACGCAAGCAACAACTGATGATGATGTGAATCCCGAGATTAAACGCTGTCTGGCACGGCTTTATTGTCTTAAGCAGCTTGAATTCAGCCCGTTCACTTTATTTGATGTAAAACCCCGTAATTTTTTTCAAATTAATT
>CAZDYY010000097.1:0-6332 GCA_964509745.1 uncultured Legionella sp.
TTCTGATATTGCCGGCATTCGGGGTCATTTCCGAGGTCATTCCAACATTCAGCCGGAAACCACTGTCCGGCTATCATTTTATGGTGTATGCGACTGTGAGCATTGCTGTGCTGTCCTTTATTGTCTGGGTGCACCATATGTTTACCACCGGGGTACCGCTCGGAGCCGAGCTGTTTTTTATGTATACCACCATGCTGATTGCCGTGCCAACCGGGATCAAGGTATTTAACTGGGTGAGCACGATGTTCAAGGGCTCGATGACGTTTGAGACACCGATGCTGTTTGCTGTTGCATTTGTGTTTTTATTCACAATCGGCGGATTTACCGGGTTGATGCTGGCGCTCGTTCCAGCTGACTATCAGTACCAGGACACCTATTTTGTCGTTGGGCATTTCCATTATGTTCTGGTGCCCGGGGTAATATTTGCACTGATGTCTGCCACCTACTACTGGCTGCCCAAATGGACAGGCCGCATGTACAGTGAAACGCTGGGCAAATGGCATTTCTGGTTGTCCGTTATCTCGGTAAATATCACCTTCTTTCCCATGCACTTTCTGGGATTGGCAGGAATGCCGCGCCGAATTCCGGATTACGCCCTGCAGTTTGCAAATTTCAACATGATTGTTTCAATCGGGGCATTTATTTTTGGATTTTCCCAGTTACTGTTTTTGTATAACATCATTCATACAATACGCCACGGGAAAAAGGTTGATAGCCGGGTCTGGGAAGGTTCGCACGGTCTGGAGTGGACATTATCATCGCCACCCCCATACCACAGTTTTACCACACCGCCAGTCATAGACTGAACGACCAATGGCTGTAAAAACACATGCAAGACTGGTGACTACCCTTGCTGTACTGGTTGCTGGAATGTTTGCTTTTGGCTTTGCCTTGGTGCCCATTTACAACAGCCTGTGCAAGGCGCTGGGAGTCAATGGGAAAGTGAATCTGGAATCGGTGGCCTATGATGAGACCACCGTTAAAAAAGTGCTTAAGCGCAATGTAACGGTTGAATTTGTAGCAACCAACAACAGCGGTGTGCCGTGGGCTTTCCATCCCAAGGTTAACAAACTGGTTGTGCACCCGGGAGAAATCGCTCGACTGTCATTCTATGCAGAAAACAAAACCGGACACCGGATGACTGTTCAGGCAATTCCCAGTGTAACACCTGGCATTGCAGCAAAATATATTAAAAAAACCGAGTGTTTTTGTTTTACGCAACAAACGCTGAATGGTCATGAGGCAATGGACATGCCTTTATTGTTCCATCTGGATGCGGATTTACCCGCCAGTGTGTATACCATCACGCTGGCATATGCACTATTTGATGTGACCGATCGGGTCACTAACTAACCTGGAGAAATTCATGGGAGCACAAGGTACTTATTATGTCCCGAAACCCAGCCACTGGCCACTGGTTGGTTCCATTGGACTGACAACCCTGCTGGTGGGTGCTGCATCCTGGTTGCACACCGACTGGTATGGGCCATACATTTTTGTAATGGGCCTGGCCATACTGATATTCATGATGATTGGCTGGTTTGGCCAGGTGATCTACGAAAATCAGAAAGGCGTTTATGATTTGCAGGTTGACCGGTCCTTCCGCTGGGGCATGTGCTGGTTTATTTTTTCTGAAGTATGCTTCTTCGGTGCGTTTTTTGGTGCCCTGTTCTTCTCGCGCTACTGGACGGTCCCTCTGCTGAGCGGGGAGATGCATCCGATTACACACATTACCCTGTGGCCTGATTTTAAAGCCATGTGGCCCATGCTGACCAATCCAGATAACCGCACATTTGTGGGTGCCTATGAAGGCATGGGCGCATGGGGGCTTGCAGCAGTGAATACGGTCATTCTGCTCACGTCCGGTGTCACCATAACCTGGGCTCACTGGGCATTAAAATTGAATAAACGGGGCCAGCTGATAGCAGGACTGTTTTTCACGATCGCACTGGGTATCCTGTTTTTGTGTCTGCAGGCATATGAATATCATGCGGCATATACAGAACTGAATCTGACCCTCGATGCCGGGATTTACGGCACAACGTTTTTCATGCTGACCGGGTTTCACGGACTGCACGTGACCATTGGAACCATCATGCTAATCGTTATTCTGGGTCGATCCATTCGTGGTCATTTTACACCGGAAAGGCATTTTGCCTTTGAAGGTGTGGCCTGGTACTGGCACTTCGTTGACGTGGTCTGGTTGTTCCTGTTTATTTTCGTCTACTGGTTATAAGGACCGGATGATTCCATGAATGACCTTAAGGTAAAAGCAGCTCACGCTGCCCTTGCTTATCTTGGCGATAATCAGATTATTGGTGTGGGAACTGGCTCCACAGTAAATTACTTCATTGATGAACTGCCCAAGGTACGTCACCGGATTGATGCCTGTGTAGCCAGCTCGGTTGCCACTGAGGCTCGTTTGCGTGCCATTGGAATTCCGGTGATTGACTTGAATGTCGCAGACAATGTGGCTTTATATATTGATGGCGCTGATGAAGTCAACTCCCGCTGTGAGATGATCAAGGGCGGTGGTGGTGCATTAACCCGTGAAAAAATAATCGCCTCGGTAGCACAGCGATTTATTTGTATTGTGGATGAAACCAAATGGGTACAACAACTTGGCGGCTTTCCTGTAGCGGTTGAAGTACTGCCCATGGCGCGAAGCTACGTGGCTCGCGAACTGGTAAAACTGGGCGGTGATCCTGTTTATCGCGACGGCTTTTTGACAGATAACGGCAACATTATTCTCGATGTCTGCAACATACCTCTGGGTTGTCTGCCAAAGACGCTGGAGGATACCATCAACACGATACCCGGTGTGGTTGAGAATGGAATATTTGGCACACGCCTGGCTGATCAGGTTCTGGTTGCATACCCTGATCGTGTCAAGGTTTGTGAGCCAAAATAAATGATAGCGATAAAAGGTTGTATCAAAAATAAATACCTTCTCGGCACTCTCTTGCTGGTTGTCGTTGCTTCTCTTGCCATTTACTTCATGCCCGGAAAAACCTGTGTTCCACAACAACGCGAAATAGCCATTACCATGGATGATTTGCCGCTTGTTGAGTCAACAGAACACTTCTCCCCTGAACCTTTTTCAAGAATAGTTCACAGCTTTGTCAAACACCACGCACCGGTAACAGGATTTGTCATTGCCAACCAAATCAATCCGGAACAATTAAAAATTCTGGGGAATTTTCGTGATCAGGGCTTTTCGCTTGGCAACCATAGCTATTCTCACATGAGTTTGCGCGAAACACCGGCTGATGTATATATTGAGGATTTGGCGCGTGCTGACAAAATTCTCGCGCCCCTGATAACTGAGCCAAAATATTTCCGCTATCCCTATCTGTCACAGGGTCGCTGGGGCAAACGCAGAACAGTACGGGAATACCTTGCAAGAAACAATTACATCATCGCCCCTGTCACTGTAGACAGCAAGGATTATGAGTTCAACATGGAGTTATATCCCGACGAAAAGCGGAATAACAAGGCGTTCATGGCTGACTTGCGCCAGCGCTATCTGGATTTCGTCTGGAAACAGACGGTAAAGGCAGAACAGGAAGAATCCTGTAAAACTGGCAAGCAGATCCTGATGTTGCATGCAAGGCTGTTAAACAGCTATTTCCTCGATGATCTGCTGAAGATGTATGAAGACCATGGCTACCGGTTTATTACTCTGCAAGAGGCTCTGGCGATGCAGGGGTAGTATCCGTACCCCCCTCGCGCAACTCAAACCAGATAGCATTTAATATCGCAAAGCTGCATGCAAGTCCCGTACCCAATATCCAGGAAAAATACCACATTCAATTGTCTCCTAATAGGCTGTATCTTCATTATCAAGAATGGTTTGCCCGGTTATTTTGCCCCGCAGAACACGGTACACCCACGCGGTGTATAGCAGGATAATCGGCATGAAAATGACTGTGCCGACCAGCATGATCAACAGCGTTAGCTGGCTGGAGGAGCTGTCCCATACAACCAGACTTTGCTCAGGGTTGGTGACTGACGGAAGAATAAAGGGGAACATGCTCACCCCAACCGTGGCAATGATCCCTGCAACAGAGGCAGCAGAGCAGACAAAAGCAATGCGGGCATGATGTGCCAGCATGCAGGCCAGCAATGGGGCTGCAATGCCGACAAGCGGTACCAGCATGGTTGCATGCATGGTTTGATAATTGACAAACCATGCATGGGCCTGACGAACCACACTTTTATATAATGGATTGGATGGGCCGTCATGCGGAATGGTTCCAGTCAGACTGTAGCCATCTATACCTGTGTATAACCAGCACCCACCAGCTATAAAAAGAACAACGGTCAGCAAGGAAGTTATTCGGCCTGCTGTGATGGTCCGCGCCTGAATGGTGGCCTGGGTTTTAACATTCAGGAAAAAAGCGCCGTGCATGGCGAGCATGCTCACCGACAACAGGCCGCAGAGCAAGGCATAGGGATTGAGCAATTCAAAAAATGTACCGGTGTAAAATGGCCTTAAATTCTCATCAAAATGAAAAGGAATGCCTTGCAGCACATTACCGATAGCTACCCCGAATATCAATGCAGGCACAAAACCCCCGACAAACAAGGCCCAGTCCCAGCAAGTGCGCCACGTCGGACTGGTTTGCTTTGAGCGATATTTGAATCCGACGGGTCGCAAGATCAACGCCAGCAGAACCAGCAACATAGCCAGATAAAACCCTGAAAAGGAAACGGCATACAACATGGGCCAGGCTGCAAAGATGGCCCCTCCACCCAGAATAAACCAGACCTGGTTACCTTCCCAGGTAGGCGCAATACTATTAATGAGCACCCGCTTTTCCAGATCGGATTTACCCAGCCAGGGCAACCACATGGCAACACCCAGATCAAAACCATCCATCACTGCAAAACCAGCCAGCAAGACGCCCAGCAACAACCACCAGATAATCCTCAGGGTTTCGTAATCGATTGGCATCATGCTTTCTCCTGGTGAACGGGGCCAAGACGGATATATTTAATCATCAGGTACACCTCAATGATGGCCAGAACAGTATAGAAAATAAAGAAGCTGGCTAGCGAAGTCACCAGCTGGGGCACACTCACAGATGATGTCGCCATGGCAGTAGGCAATATACCCTGAACCACCCATGGCTGCCGGCCATATTCAGCAACAATCCAGCCCAGTTCCGCTGCCAGCCATGGCAGGGGGAGCGCCCAGAAAGCGAGACGCAGGTACCAGCGGGTTGTATGCAGGGTCTGGCGCATCGACAGGTAAAACCCGACAACAAACAGCAGGATAAAAAACAATCCACATCCAACCATAATCCGGAAGGAAAAGAACAGGGGTAATACATGCGGTTTCAGTGAATCAGCAGCCTTGCTGATTTGATCTTCTGTCGCATCAACCACCGATTCTGTGTATGGCTTTAACAGCAAACTGTAACCCAGATACTGGCCATGCAAGGCAAAATCCATCATGGCCTTTTCATCATCATGATTTTTTTGCAGGCGGGTTAATGCCTCATAGCCCAGCATACCTTCCCTGATGCGCTGCTTGCCTTGCTCGACCAGCTCAACGATTCCCTCAACAGGCTGGCTGAACGAGCGGGTGGCAATCAGACCAAGGACATAGGGCACGCGAATTTCATAATCTGTCTGCATGGTTTTTTCATTGGGTATTCCAAACAGGGTCAAACCTGCAGGTGCGCGTTCTGTATGCCACATGGCTTCCATACCAGCAATCTTCATCTTCTGGTTATTATTCGCCACATATCCGCTTTCATCACCCAGTACCACAACAGACAATGCCGATGCCAGGCCAAACGCCACAGCAACCGTCATGGAGCGTTTTGCAATCTCCTGATGACGGCCTCGCAACAGAAAAAATGCACTGACGGAAAGCACAAAAATAGCCCCGGTAACATAGCCGGCACTGATGGTGTGCACAAATTTGGCCTGGGCAACCGGATTAAACAGGATTTCAGCAAAATTGCTGACTTCCATGCGCATGGTTTGAAAATTGAATTCAGCCCCTACCGGGTTTTGCATCCAGCCATTGGCAATTAAAATCCACAGGGCAGACAAATTGGTTGCCAGTGCCAGCAACCAGGTGCAACCCAGATGTTGCAATCGGGACAGTTTATCCCAGCCAAAGAAAAACATACCCACAAAGGTCGCTTCCAGAAAGAATGCCATGAGCCCTTCAAGTGCCAGGGGCGCACCAAAAACGTCCCCCACATAATGGGAGTAATAGGACCAGTTGGTGCCAAACTGAAACTCCATGGTCAACCCGGTTGCCACACCCAGCACAAAGTTAATCCCGAATAGCAAGCCCCAGTATTTAACCATTT
>CAZDYY010000097.1:6342-7014 GCA_964509745.1 uncultured Legionella sp.
GCCAGATGTTACGCCCGGTCATGACAAAAACCGTTTCCATGATGGCCAGTATCACCGAGAGGCCAAGCGTGAGCGGGACAAACAGGAAATGGTACAGAGCGGTAAGAGCAAATTGCAGACGTGACAATGTAACTACATCTGGAGCAGGAATCATATATAGTCCTTAGAATTTAAACAGCACGCCATTATCGCGGCCCGGATAATGAAACGCCGGGTTTATTGTCCCCGGCTCCATATAACCACTGAGCCATATCCACTGAATTTTTTCCAGCGCCATGGAAACAGACAAACCACAATACAAATAATAATAACAATTTGATTACCAGTGTCAGCTGAATGTCACGAGTGATAGGTTGCATAATCAAAACATCCCATGGCATGGATTTGGATTTTATTCTATGTAACATCTCAGACGTCATCCCGAGCGCAGCGAGGGATCTCCTGATGATGACATGGTTCCACATACCGGATCCCTCGCTGCGCTCGGGATGACGTACGAGAAGAGCTTATACTATTCTATATCCATTTTAAATATAGATCCATAGGGTACCAGTCTGGCTGGTTTTATGTAAAACAGACTATACATATTGGCACGACCTGCGGCACCCGAAACCTGTTGTTGCGTTGCGGCATGCAGTCTGTACATGGCATGCAGATGAGCACGGATGTGCT
>CAZDYY010000098.1:0-6940 GCA_964509745.1 uncultured Legionella sp.
GATGGTAGCCTGCACGCAGAAAAAGGCCGCCGATCAAGCAGTATCAAATGTTTACGGTGAAGTGCGTGATTTCGTTGCCCATGGAACGGGGCTAGGTAACAGAACCCACGCTCACGCGATGATTTTCAATCTGCTGCACTTGGAGCAGCCGGTTGCATTACTGAAAGAGGCCTATCGAATACTCAAGCCAAATGGCACGCTCTCCGTTATCCACTGGCGTAGTGATATTCCGACTCCACGCGGCCCGTCACTGGATATCCGACCATGTCCAGAACAATGTGTTGCCTGGATAAAAGAAGCCGGCTTTGTCGACATGAAATCAGTCGACTTGCAACCTTATCATTTCGGTTTGATTGCCAGACGTTAATTATTAAATAAAAGGGAAATAAATGAGCATCTTAATTATCTTTAACCGAGTGCCTTATGATGGTACTGATGTAACTTGGAATGGGTTACGATTGGCAGAAAAACTATTTGAAGCTGGGCAGGAAGTAAGGATCTTCCTCATGAACGATGCTGTCGATCTGGCGCGTGAAAGTTGTAAGCCGCCAGAAGGATATGACCAAGACTTATCCGGGATGCTAAAAGCGCTTATTTTTAGGAGCGTACAAGTGAAAGTTTGTGGAACCTGCATGGCACGTTGTGGTATTTACAAAAATCAACCCTATTTTGAAGGCGCTGAAAAATCAACTATGACAGAACTGGCGGAATGGGTTGTTGGTAGCGACAAAACGATTACTTTTTGATCCTTGATTTCATATGTTAATATTATCTTTGGATGTGTCATATGTACGTGAGCTGTAAACTGTATTTAATGTCATTCATTATGGTTATGGTAACTTCGGATATAAAAAATTATTCATTTTTTCCCGGCTCTTTATTTTTTCTAAACTCAGATAAAGAAATAATTTTATTATTTTGAATTTTTGATGGTAAAAGCATTGTCTCAGTTTTTGCAGTACCGTGATCGAGAAATGACTCGCTCCAAAAATTTATCATTCTGTCTTCAGGAATAAAATAATCTTTATCTTGATTTGTTTTACGTAGTAAACGATTCACAAAACAACCTGAAGCAAACATTTCATCATCGTTTTTAGGTAATCTATCCGCTTTATTAATCTGCTCTTTAAAGTGCCATATGACGTCATTGATATGAGCTTGAACACTACGATTTGAGCTTTGGCATAGAGCGAATTTTGCGTGATCTGTTACATTATCTAGCATTGACATCAGTTGAGTTTCATCAAGTTTGCATAAACATGACATTTCACTCAATAATCTTTGCAAAAATTGTAGAAAAAATGATGTTGTATTTTGTTTTTTTACATCCACAAACAGAATGCTATATCGGCTAATATCATGCATTGCAACAACACAATATTTTCGTTTAGCTTGAAAGACGTGTAAAACCCATTCCATAGGATTATTGTTAATATCCATAACTTCATCATCAGGAACTTCGTTGGTATCAGGAGCAATACGAGCATTGAAGTCTTGGGTGCAATTTAATATAAACATTATTTGTCTTAGTAATACGTCGTATTGACCGCTTGTAAACGGGGTGCCTGCCTAGAACTCCAATTTATTTTTTGTAGTTAGCATTCCCCTCGATCCATCCTGAAATCCAGGATAGATTGTCTGCTCCAGCAGGAACAGGTGCTTGAGGTTTACCGGAAGAACCAGCATTAAATCCATTTTGCCAGTCTGTATGATTTAATGGAACTTTAATTTTTTCTTTATTCTGCTTGGCTTCTTCAGGTGTGCTTACGTTATTAATTGAAGTCATCATAAAATACCTTTCACATCGATGGTGTATTGTAACACTTTTTTGAGTTCGTTGATCGATGATGATGGGTGATCAAAAATAGTCCGGAAATTTCTGGCTTCATTGTTCAACCAGATCACTTGCAATGGTTACGCTGCAATTTATCTAACATAGGCTCAAATGTTAACGAACTAATCTTTTTAGCTGGTTGACGATCTGGCCATGTTTTCAATATTAAGGCAATTCCCTCTTTTTCAGGCACCACTTCATCCTCCGCACCAATAATCCAGGTGGGAAGGTTAGTTTGTCTTGTGTTTGCGAACATCATTCTCGCATAATCTTCCAGTTCACCGGCTGTGTATGCATCAGGCGCAAATATTAATAATGCAACGGGAGCATCACACTTATTACAAGTCATCATTTTACTTTCTATCATTTTTTTATCACTGCCATGATCAGAAGCAGGCGATCTTGTTGATGTGCTCTTTCCGTGTATGTTCTCTAATTCAGCGTTAAATTCTAGTGAAATAGTACGAAACAAGGCTGTTCGCATTTCTGCCAACGGATCTTGAGGATCGCTAGCCACAGCATAAGCATTTATTTGTGATTGTTTTCCTTGTGGAATAACATCGATGTGACCGATGGACCCCCACTCATTATGACAAAACGTATACGATGTTCCGCTGTTTTTGATTGTCTTTTTCTGATAAATCACATCAGGCGGCAATTCAAATGATTTCTTTTGATGCGAAGTTTCGGTTTCAACATTCTCATGGCCTGTCGGTGCATATAGCTTGTCAGTTAAATAGGCTAATGCTAATTCAACTTCATTCATGCCCATGATTTTATCAATTGTATGTTCTTTAAAGTGCTCCGCTAGAAACAAGATCTGCTGATATATCCGCTCTAACTCCACTAAATTATCCAACATATCATCAATAATCTTTTTTTGTTGCGCGGATACTTTGGTTTTTTTCCAATAAATACACAGTGCCCTTTCATCGGCAATCGATTCATTTTGTTTGGTATAAGACTTGATAATCTGATCAACCAACTCATCATCAAGAACATGAGGCTTGTTTTTAGCCTTTTGCATATTTTTCAATTGGTCTTTCGCTGCATCCAATGCCCCAGCAATAGCATATGACAGCATAGGTAACATTGTTATTGGAGGAAAATTATTCGATGCATTCTTTACCATGTATTAACCCCAAGCTTAATAGATCGCCCGTATTATACATGGGGTTCATTTGAACAACCAGACTGACTCAAGTCAAATGGCACCTTATGACATGGATCGTAAGATTTGGCCCAATGCTTTGATTCACCAAGATCTGCATATGCGGGGTACTGGTCCAATGGTTGAGATTTTTACAAACCGGATTGAGATAACAAATCCGGGCCAACCATTGATTAATCCGTTGCGATTTATTGACCATAACCCTAAATCTCGTAATGAGCAGCTGGCCTCATTTTTTAGAAGAGTGGATTTTTGCGAAGAAAGGGGCAGCGGGATCGATATAGTGATTAGTTCTGTAGAGTCTTTTCAATTACCTGCTCCTGATTTTATTGCAGGAGATGACTATCTTAGGGTGATTATTTATGGATATAAATCACTTCGAGCCATGGGGAAGCAAGATAAAATTCGCGCGGCCTATCAACATTGCTGCCTAAAGCATGTAAGTGGTGACTTGGCAACTAATAAATCGCTTCGTGACAGGTTCGAAGTCTCAGAAAAAAATTACTCAATTGTTTCGAGGATAATCGCTGATGCCATTAAAGAGGGGCTTATTAAACTTTATGACCCTGAAAGTAAATCGAAAAAGCATGCGAGCTATATACCATTTTGGGCTTGAAATCTTATGTGATGGTTATGTGACTGAAAGGGATCCTGAAAATAATTATTCCAATTAAAACATAGAGTTAAAATGATGCTTTATGTGATGGTTATGTGATTTGTGATGAATTAAACTTGATGTTTATACAGAGTATACATGTCGAATCGTTCCTATAATACCTTTTCATCATTAAGGATTGTGTCTGCGCGCAGACACAATCTTACTATTTTTTACGTCACAATTACCTTTATCGGCTCCGCATCCTGCAGTGATGCTGGAAAATCAATCGTTCCCGAGACACTGACACCGAAATGATGAATGCCTGCATCATGCAAACAGGTCGTTGTTTTTTTATAAAAGTCACGAGCAAGCACGGGATCGATCAAGTCACCAAGATGCCGACTATTTGATGACGATAATTTTTCACGTAACTGTTTATATGATGAAATATCCCGATTAGCCCATAGAGCCTCGAATGCGCCTATTTCAATAGAGGGCTTGATGGAGTCATTATCAATAGAAAGTAAAAATTCGGCGTTCATAATAATCGGTTACCTTGATAGTCTTATTCATTATACATGTCCTGGCTGAGTAAACAATGGACAAGAAAAAGTTAATATCCGAACTGGCGCCTAACGAACGACCCCCGTGACACTAATCTCCGCCGCTGTTGTCCCAAAAAGTATGTTCCCAATTATTAATTATTCCATTGTCGCCACATTTCAAGCAATGCCAAAGTATGCTGAAACTTCCACACTCGATACCTGCATCTATTTTTCCAGTACAATACTTGCCATTGATTTTGTTCCAACAAGATACAGCCGTTTTAGATGGAGCACCAAGCCGCTCTGTAATGCAAGCTACAATATTTCCAAGGTTTTCAATAAATTGCCTGGCTTGTCTTGGCATAGATTCAGGAATAGCGCCTTTTTCATCAATAAAATGCTGCATATCGGTTACAAAGGATCTGCTCATTTGCTCTCTCTTTTTATCATGTTCGTATATTGTGTGGCTAGAATGATTACAAATCCGGTCCACAATAACCACAAATACCCATACGTGGTGAATTTACAACAGGCAGCATAAAATCCTCTTCACAACTATCGTGATCTTCTTTACATTCCTTACAAACGAACTCACCACATTCTGTGCAAATAATGTCTGGTTTTTGGTCACATGTTTCACAGATGACATCGGCTGGTAAATGATTGCGTGCTACCAGACGAATGTTATTTTTTAATTGACCTGGTCGTGATGAAATAACTTTCCCTTCAAGCCATGTTGTGCTGCCAAAATCATATTCATAATCAAATTCAGTATCTACTTTCAGAGTGCGATGAATAACTTTATTCATGCCGCCATTATAAGAGTATCGTTGGTCATTAATTTTGAATTGACTCATATGGTGACAGCACTCCAGCCAAATATTTCTTAAATACTGATCCAGATCTTCTAATTCAGCAGAGCCATTAATTTCAATGTAAAGCCAAAACTCCTTTCCACAATAAACTTTTATTAGAAAGATATGCTCTTTTTCCGCTTGCTGGTGTGATGCGTCATTCTTTAAACATTTTTCAACATGCTTTGTTACAGTGCGATGACTCACCTCATCTTTGCATAAAAAACAAGTCCCGGTGTTTGAAAGTGCCATAATATAATTCCTAAAAGGTAACATCACGTTCAAATGCATTTTTCCAGCGTTTTGTTGGATTATCAAATTTCACTTTCTCAGGATCAAATTTGTCAGGATCATATTTTCCACCTACCCATTCCAGTAATTCTTTTCGTTCAGGATGGTGAGGCGTTGTTATCGCTTTAATAAAGCGCTCATAACCTGGAGTACCACCTACATCTTCTGGTGGACAGGCGCGTTCACCACCAATACATAATGGGTATTTTGCTCCTGCTTGTTTTTGACATTCACCTTCGTATTCAATGAGATGCGTCCAACCATCGCCATAATCGTATTTATAAATGAATCGCTCATTGATAACCAGATAATCTCTAACTCTATAATCCCAGCCTGGTAAGGTGTGCAGACAATCATCAAAGCCTTCATCATCAGGAATACCCATATACTGTTTGCCTTTTTCAATGGAGTGATTCATTGCAAAATCATGCAAATGGTAGTCCAACCAACCCATGGCATCCTGGATTGCAACATGTAAATCCCAGAAACTTCACAGATCAGAAATTTGAATTCGCCGCCAAATGGCAGGCTCTATGTCTTGCAACGTAATTTTAAACTGAAGAACAGGTCTGGTTGCCATAATTACACCTCAATATCTTGATTAATACCCGGTTTCTTTTAACCTTCAATCAACAGGTGCCCTGACGAGTCAATGGAAACACCGTCTGTTACCAAAAATAAATACATGTAGTGAACACGCCATATAACGCCGTTACTCAATTCAACCACAGCCGTTTTAGGATTCAGTTTGATAATGATACCAAACTGATCTTGGCCATTGGCTTCAAATCCAACTCTGTCGCCAGCTTTTAAAGAATATCTATCCAGCGCTGCTGATTTTCGTTTACATGGAATAGCAACATTCGCCCCGTCCAGACTGATAGCGCGAATAGGAACAAGCCATACTTTGTCATCACTTAAATCCTTAATCCTTGCTTTCGTATTTCTTACTTCAAGCAATACACCATCAATTACGGCGTTTTTCCTGCCATGAAAATAGGAAACCTTCTTTCCTGGCGTTAAATGTCGTTTTAAAGCTAACGTTTTTTCTGGATCATCAAGTAACTGATGGATAGCCGATTGAAGTTGAGTGAGATCAAATAATGATAACGTTTCAATTTGCTTGTAAATTGAGTTAATGTCTGTTTGATTGCTTTCCAAAACACAGTTCCACCTGGATAATTCGGCGGCATTATATTGCATTTCATCCAATGAACACAAACTACCAGGGGCTCCAATCACAATACTCACATTGTTAATATATCATTTTAAATTTTGTTCCGCTGACTATAGTTTTATTATACATGGCGGAACAGAATAGATTTTGCAATATAAAATATATAAATACTGATCTTTAACACGTTGAAAGCACTTCGAAAAAGCATAACTATCCATAACGTTACCAATTAATCGAATAAGTCATTGAGAGTAATTTCATTACCAATCAATCTGTTAAAATATTCATTTTTGGATACTCCGTTACTGGAAATCAGACACCATACTAATTGTTTTTTAATTCCAGTTTTTGCTTCATAGATAGACGCCTTCTTTTCTAACTCGGCCGCATAATCTTTAGTAATTACAAATGGCTTATCTGTATGTTTGATCTCACATAATGTTACGCAATCATCATCTCGATCAAAAATT
>CAZDYY010000099.1:0-1365 GCA_964509745.1 uncultured Legionella sp.
CAGCTTCTTGTTCAACTGAACCAATCTATCAACCAGTTTATCGAGCAGGGATTCGCACCGTTTATTCCAGAATGGCAAAAAACAGATTATTTGCAAGGACAATACATTTCCGTAGCACAACACGGTGGCAGCATCAGTGGCAAAGCTAATGGAGTGGATAAATCAGGACAATTGATATTGATTGACGGAACAGGTGTTGTACACCATCTTTCTGCGGGGGATACGACATTGAAACCGGTGTAACTTCGTCATCCAGAGAGGCTTCTGACGAAGGATCTCCAGTCATTCAGGAGATCCTTCGCGATGCCAGGAACAACGATTACAAGAAGTTATACCTCTTCTTCTTCAGTTTCAGTGCCTTCCTTTTCCTGCTGTATGCGCAAATAAATCTCTTCACGATGCACAGAAACATCTTTTGGTGCATTAATACCCAACCGAACCTGGTTGCCTTTCACACCCAGAACAGTGATATTGACATCATCACCGATGATCAATGTTTCACCAATACGCCGAGTTAAAATTAACATGTTCAAATCTCCCTAACATAGCAGCCGCCTTGTATTCCATAGCACGGTGTCCATGGCGCTCACGACAACTACAGTATGAATAAATATAAATCATTTTGACTGTGTCAGTCGAGATTATACAGATCGTTTCTTAACAAAATATTAAGAAATTGTATAAAAATTATCAATTCTCGCGACCAGCCTTCAGTTGCGTCGCCATGACAACCAATGGCGCATATGCAATCAGCACTCCCACCGCTCCGTTCAGATAACCCATGCCCACCAGGGCTGCAAGCGGCAGTAACCACACAATATTGATCACCAAAACAGTCATGGTAACTGACAGGTGACCACCAAAACATGACGCAGCACGTTGATATGCATGACTGCGATGGGCTTCATAAATTTTTGCGCCACGAAATGCACGGCGCAACAAGGTAAAGGTCGCATCGACAATAAAGACACCCAATAATATCACCCAGCACCAGAAATATACCTTGTTAATTTTCGTTGCCTGAATAGATAACACCCCGAGAATAAAACCTAAAAAGCTGCTGCCGGCATCACCCATAAATATACGCGCCGGTGGAAAATTCCAGAACAGGAAACCCAGAACACCCGCTCCCAGCAGCATTGGAAGAGCCATCAAACCGGGAATGCCAGTCAACCAGTACACAACGGAAACACAGCAACAGACACTAACGGCTTCAACGCCGGCTATCCCGTCAATGCCATCCATAAAATTGTATAAATTAAGCAACCAGACCAGGTAAAAAACAGCCAGGACATCAGCAAATAAATTGCCTGGCAATGTCCATACAAAAAAAGTAACCGGGGGCATCCCTCCCAGCCAGTACAT
>CAZDYY010000099.1:1383-6936 GCA_964509745.1 uncultured Legionella sp.
GGGGCAATATGACGGAAATCATCAAGAAATCCCAGAACCGCCAGAAACAGCCCTGCACCAATCAGGGCAAGACTCCCGGCCGGCGTAACAAGCCGCAGGTGCATCTCAAACGGCACAGTAATCAAAAATGCCACAACAAACGCCAAACCACCACCCCGAGGTGTTGGTAAAACATGTGAACTGCGATGATTGGGATGATCGATAATGTTTCTGGCCATGGCATAGCGACGTACCATCCACGTCAACGCCAGAGACAAAGCAAATACCATAACCAGAACGAAAGAAAACATGTTTTAATGTGCCTTATTAAAAATTCGCCACTGGATTATAGGCTGGTGTGTTGATATCAGCAAATTTATTAGAGTCTGTTGACAATTCAGCTCTCGTCGTCCCGCGGCTTGTCCGCGGGATCCATTTCGATCTACCCCTGTGCAATAGTCTTGATTATTGCGCAAGATCTCTGGATCCCGCGGACAAGCCGCGGGACGACGGGGTTTGGAGGATGAATTGTCAACAGACCTTAAAATTCGTCACCTGCAAAATATCCAGCCACCATTTTATCAGTTGCCCCGGACAACGTTGCCGGCCGCCAGTGCGGGTCGTTGTCCTTGTCCACCAGCAGTGCTCGCACACCTTCATGAAAATCGGTGTTTCGCATAAAATGACTGGTAAGGCCATAATCCATTTGCAAACACTCAGTGATAGTCATCGATTTTGCGCGTTGTAATTGCGCAAGCGTTACCTTGAGACTTAATGGCGCTTTTTTGGCCAGTGTTTCCAGCGTTTCCTGTTGCCATTTGCCAGGGTTGCTTTCCAGTGCCTTCAGAATAGATTCAATGGTATCGTACTGAAAACACGCATTAACCAGCGGAGCCCATTCATCAATATGAGAGGACGTTACAGGAATAATAAATGACTGCAGAACATCGTGAACAACCTGATGTGCATCCCTGGACAAGTCAGCCTCAACCAGTGATTGCAAAACGGCCGGACATTGTTCGCCTGCAATAATGTATTTAACCAGCCCCAGCGCATGGGCATCCACCGCATCCAGGCGGCTGCCTGTCAGCCCAAGGTATACGCCAAAATGTCCAGGGCAACGGGACAAAAGATAGCTGGCACCTATATCCGGATAAAATCCAATTCCCGTTTCCGGCATGGCAAAAAGAAAACGTTCTGTGGCAACAGGATGAGAACCGTGCAGTGAAATGCCCACGCCCCCTCCCATGGTGATCCCGTCCATCAGCGCAATATAGGGTTTTTTATACTCGTGAATATACCGGTTTAATCGATACTCATTTCCAAAAAATTCCATTTTTTGTTGATGATTTTCATGCCCGTGATGATAAATTGCCCGCACATCCCCGCCGGCACAAAAGGCTCGCCCGCCTCCGGAACGAACCACCACGGCATGGATGGACGCATCATCTTGCCAGGCTTGCAATTGTTCCTGCAAGGCAAGGATCATGGTCAGGGTCAATGCATTCAGTGCCTGTGGACGATTCAGGGTCACCAGGCCAATATGATGTTCACGGGTAAAGAGGATTTCTTCAGTCATAATCAGCATCCCTTGAATACAGCCGGACGTTTCTCAAGAAACGCCGCAACCCCTTCTGCCTTGTCTGCACTGGCACACACTTTGGCAAAATGTACGGCCTCCAGATGCAAGGCATCGGTTAATGACAAATCATAGCCATGATCGATCACTTCCATTACTCCGGCTACAGCCAGTGGTGCCATACTCAAAATCCCATTCAGGATCTGTGTTGCTTTTTCAATCAGGGCATCTGGCTCAACCACGTCAGTGACCAGGCCCCAGTTCAATGCGGTTTGCGCATCAATCGATCGACCGGTCAGGCACAGGTCCATCGCCCGGCCTTTGCCCACCAGACGCGCCAGACGTTGTGTGCCACCGTATCCAGGTATCACACCAAGCTTTACCTCCGGCTGACCGAATAATGCATTATTCGATGCAATTCGCAAGGTTGCAGCCATCGCCAGTTCACAGCCCCCGCCAAACGCATACCCATTAATTGCCGCAAGACTGGGTTTACCCATGGTTTCAAGATGGCGAAACGCTGACTGCCCAAAGCAGGCAAATTCATAACCACTGGCCGCATTGCATTCAGCCAGCCGGCTGATATCAGCACCGGCACAAAAGGCCTTGCCAGTACCGGTCAGGATAATGCCTTTCACCGCCTTGTCTGTTTTTGCCCGGATGAACATTTCCTCAAGGGAATGGATAACTTCGGTGCTCAGGGCGTTCAATTTTTCCGGACGATTCAGCGTGATGGTTAAAATACCTGAAGATAAATTCTGTTCGACGAAGCTCATCATCATTCCTTGTCAATTAAGTAATAATGTAAATACTGCCCCGTTCCTACGCCCTGCGGCTTGTCCGCAGGGTCCATCTGTTGACTGGATCCCGCGGACAAGCCGCGGGACGTAGCGGGTGAGTAATTACGTGATAATATAATTCTCATCCAGTGCCGCTTTGGCAATAATTTCCCGCATGATCTCATTGGTTCCTTCCAGGATCTGGTGCACCCGCAAATCCCGAAAAATCCGTTCAATCTGATACTCACGCAAATAACCATAGCCGCCATGCAATTGCATTGCCTTGTCACTGATACGAAAGGCTGTATCCGTCGCAAGGCGCTTGGCCATTGCACAATACATCTGTGCATCCGGATGTGACTTGTCAAGCGCGTCTGCTGCGCGATACACCATCAGGCGTGCCGCCTCAAAATCAGTCATCATGTCAGCAAAATAAAATCGCAACGCTTGCAAGTCACTTAACGACTTGCCAAACTGCTTGCGTTCATGCATATATCGCTGCGTCAGACGCAAACAGGCTATGGCACCACCCAGTGAGCATGCAGCAATATTAATCCGCCCCCCATTCAGCGCATTCAGTGCTATCCGAAATCCACTGCCCTCGTCCCCAACACGGTTTGTGACAGGGACTTTGCAGTTTTCAAAAAACAACATGGCAGTTGGCTGGTTTTTCCAGCCCATCTTTTTTTCCAGCTTGCCAAAACTCAGGCCCGGGGTATCCTTTTCAATCAACAGGCAACTGATGCCATGATGCGAATTATCTCCCGTCCTCACCATGCACAGGTATACATCACTCATACCTCCACCGGAAATAAATGCTTTTGAACCGTTCAGAACATAATGATCGCCATCGAGCACCGCGCGTGACTTTAAAGAGGCCGCATCGGATCCGGATTGTGGCTCTGTCAGGCAGTAACTGCCAAACACATCCATGGATGTCAAACGAGGCCCCCATTTGCTGCGCAGTGCATCCGGTGCATATCGATCAACCAGGGTGGCGACCATATTATGGATAGAGAGATACGCGCTCGTACTGACACAACCTGTTGCCAGTTGTTCAAAAATCAATGCAGCATCAAGACGGGTCAAGTTTGAGCCACCAATATCTTCCTTCACTACAAGTCCTGCCATCCCCAGCTGTGCTGCCTCGCGCAATTCATCTGCGGGAAAATGCTCCTCGAGATCCCATCGATCAGCATTTGGCAATAATTTGTCACGCGCAAACTCAGCGGCCATGTGACGAAAAGCAAGGTGATCTTCGGTCAATTGAAAATGCATATCAAGGCGCCCTTATTTATTGTTCTTTGGGACAACAGATCAAATCGTACCACCAGATTACTTGTCTCGACCTGTTTTATCAAGGTATCATCCCCACACATTCTCGCGCCAGAAAATAATAATCACATGGAAACCACAGCGCACCATATATTAAAAAATTACTATGGCTTCGATTCATTTCGCCCACCTCAGGAAGACATTGTCAATGACGTGGTTGCCGGCCGGGACTTGCTGGTTCTGATGCCCACCGGCGGCGGAAAATCACTGTGTTATCAAATTCCGGCTCTTCTGCGCAATGGCGTGGGCATTGTTGTCTCCCCCCTGATTGCCCTGATGGAAGATCAAGTGACCGCATTGAAGTTGCAAGGCATTCGCGCTGCTTACTACAACTCATCACTCGACAGTGCCGAAGCGCGAACAGTACTTGCACAGCTGCATAACAATGAACTGGATTTGCTCTACATCGCACCCGAACGCCTGCTGAGCCAGTCATTTCTTGAGCGCCTGGAAGAATGCCCGCTGGCGCTGTTCGCTATCGATGAGGCCCATTGCATCTCACAATGGGGGCATGATTTCAGACCGGAATACGCAGCCCTTGGCGAACTCAAGTCCCGGTTTCCCAGTGTACCGGTGATAGCCCTGACCGCCACTGCAGATGTTCAAACCCAAAAAGACATTATTCGCAAGTTAAACTATCAACCCAAACAATACATTGCCTCGTTCAACCGCCCGAATATTCACTATCATGTCATGGCTAAAAATAACGCCATCAAGCAATTGCACCAGTTTTTACAAACACAATCAGGTCAGTCCGGAATTGTATATTGCGGCACACGGGCCGGGGTTGATCGCGTGGCAATAAAACTGGACGAGCTCGGTTATCGTGCACGCGGCTATCATGCGGGCCTGTCACATTATCAACGCCGCGATGTCCAGTCACTGTTTCGTCATGACAAGATTGATATCGTTGTCGCAACGCTGGCATTTGGCATGGGAATTGATAAACCCAACGTACGTTTTGTGGTGCATCATGATCTGCCCAAAACCATCGAAAGTTATTATCAGGAAACCGGACGGGCCGGCCGGGATGGCCTTCCCTCACAAGCCTTGCTGCTTTATGATCCCGCTGACAGTGCACGGTTACGTTCCTGGATAGTCGATACACCGGATGAAGAACAGCAACGTATCGAGCACCACAAGCTCAATCATATGCTTGCGTTTGCCGAAGCCACTCACTGCCGCCGGCAAATTCTCCTGCGCTATTTTGATGAGAATTATGAACAAACCTGCGGCTATTGCGACGTCTGCGACAACCCGCCTCAAACAATGGACGCCACAGTCGATGCACAAAAATTCCTGTCCTGCATTTATCGGCTGCGCCAGAGTTATGGCCTGATGCACGTCATTGATGTGTTGCGCGGCAGCGAGTCAGAAAAAGTCAAACAGGCTGGTCATACAAGCTTGTCGACCTTTGCCATTGGCCGGGACAAATCAGCATCCTGGTGGAAGCAGCTGGCATGGCAACTGATTCATCGGGGATTTTGCGAACAGGATGTCGAGCATTTCAATGTCCTGCGCCTTACCAAAAAGGCCGTCCCCATTTTACGTGGTGAAGAACAGGTGATGCTCACCATCCCGCGCGAGGACACGAAAGAAAATTCCGGCAGGAAAAAAGAACGAAAAACAGCCACTCCGTCCAATAGTCCGTTATTTGAAGTATTGCGTACCCTGCGCCGCAAACTGGCCGATGAAGAAAACAAGCCTCCGTTCATGATTTTCAGCGACGCAACCTTGCATGAGATGGCACGCATCAATCCGCAGTCTCTTGAGCAATTTCGGACAGTATCCGGGGTTGGGCAATATAAACTGGAGCATTACAGCAAAGCGTTTCTGGATGTGTTACGTACGACATGTGATGCCTGACGCAAATCATCCACT
>CAZDYY010000100.1:0-6934 GCA_964509745.1 uncultured Legionella sp.
CCGGAATGCCCGGTGAGAAACGCCATCTCGCCTTTGCCCAGTGTGAAATTAACCCGGTTCAGGGCTTCATACCCGTCGGGGTAGCGTTTGCTGACTTGATTAAATACGATCATGATTGAAAATCACATTAACAAATTGCGACGCATCAAATGGCTGTAAATCATCAATGCTTTCCCCGACACCCAGATAACGAAAGGGTATCCCCAGTTCATTGGCAATGGCAAACAACACCCCGCCTTTTGCTGTTCCATCAAGTTTTGTCATCGTAATCCCTGTCAAACCCACTGCCTGATTAAATTGCCGTGCCTGGTTCAATGCATTTTGACCAGTACCAGCATCCAGAACCAGCATCACTTCATGTGGCGCATTGTGATCCAGTTTTTTCAACACCCGCTTGATTTTCTTCAACTCGTCCATCAAATTATTTTGCGTATGCAAACGTCCAGCCGTATCAGCGATCAAGACATCCATACCACGTGCCCTGGCCGCCTGCAAGGCATCATAGATAACCGATGCACTATCCGCACCGGTGTGCTGGGCAACAACTGCTATTTGATTACGCTCGCCCCAGACATGCAACTGTTCAACTGCGGCAGCCCGGAATGTATCGCCTGCAGCCAGCATCACTTTTTTACCTTCCAGCTGGTATTGTTTGGCCAGCTTGCCAATGGTGGTTGTCTTTCCCGCACCATTTACACCAACCATCAAGATAACAAATGGCGATTGATCATCGGTCACCGGCACAAGCGGTTGTGCAACAGTCTCCAGAATACCAAGCATGCGTACTTTCAACGCATCATACAAGGCATCACCATCTGCCAGTTGATGCCTTGCCAGCTCATCCGTCAATTGCTGCAAAACTGCGCTGGTGGTTTCAATGCCCAAATCAGCCTGAATCAACAATGTTTCCAGCTCTTCCAGCAAGGCAGCATCAATTTCTTTTTTACCCAGCAACAACCGGCCAACACCCTCGCCCAGCTGATGGCGCGTTTTGCTTAACCCTTGCCTGATTCGCGAAAAAAACCCGGGGGCATCATCGGGCTGATTCCCGATCACCGCGGTCTGTTCAAGTTCAGGCACGTCCTGAGTACGTTTAAACCATTTAATCATAGCTGCTCTGTCTTTAGTCCATCGTCATCCCGAACGGTATCCCGTTCAGGATGACAAGTCAGGAATTGATATATACAAACCTGGCGAAATATGAAATTCTACCATCATTTTTCATCATCAGGATGTGTCATGCGAATTCTGTTCTTCACCTTGCTTACACTGCTTTCAAGTCAAATACTCGCCCGGACACAACAGTTTACCTTGGATAACGGATTAAAAATACTGGTCAGGGAAGATCACCGATCACCCATTGCAGTATCCATGATTTGGTACAATGTGGGCTCAGCTGACGAGCCCGGCGGCATCACCGGCATTTCACATGTGCTGGAACACTTGATGTTCAAAGGCACAAAAAAATATCCGCAGGGTGTATTTTCCAGAAAAATCGCCTCGCTTGGTGGCCAGGAAAATGCCTTGACCAACCACGATTATACAGCATTTCATGAAAAAATGGCGGTATCCCATCTCCCTGTCAGCTTTGAACTGGAAGCGGATCGCATGCAAAATCTGTTACTGGACAAGGACGAGTTTGCCCGGGAGATCAAAGTGATTCAGGAAGAAAGACGGCTGCGAACCGATATCAATCCGCAGGCATTGACCTATGAACGTTTCCTGGCAGCAGCTCACCTGAGCGCGCCCTACCACCACCCGGTAGTTGGATGGATGAGTGACTTGAAGCGCATGAGCGTGAATGATGCAAGAACATGGTATCAACGCTATTATGCACCCAACAATGCCACGCTGGTCGTGGTTGGCGATGTCAAGCCGGCAAATGTTTATGCGCTGGCCAGGCGCTATTTTGGCAACATACCAAAACGCCCTCAGACCGCGCGCAAGTTACAAACCGAACCGCCTGCCCTGGGTAAAAAATCCATTATCGTCAAAACCAGTGCCCAGGTCCCCATGTTGATTCTCGGCTATACAGTACCCTCACAAAAATCCGCAACAAAGGATGAAAGCCTGGCACCGTTTGCACTGGATCTGATTTCAGGCATTCTCGATGCAGGCAGCAGCGGACGCTTCGCCAATCAACTGGTGCGTGGCCAGCAGATCGCAAGCAGTGTGAATGTTGACTATAACAAATACACCCGCTACCAAACCCGGTTTGTCATTGCAGGCATTCCCAATAAAGATCATTCCATTGCCGAGTTGAGAAAAGGTATCCTGTCTGAAATAACACGCCTGCAAACCGAACCGGTTGATGAACAGGAACTAAAACGTATCAAGACACAAATTATTGCGCAAAAAACCTTTGAGCGTGATTCCATTTTTGCCCAGGCCATGGAGATGGGGATTCTGGAAACCATCGGTCTTGGCTGGCAAGCTGCCGATCAATACGTGGCACAGCTTGACAAAATCACGGCTGAACAACTGCAAAAAACTGCGCAACGCTACTTTCAGGAAAAAAATATGACCGAAGCACAATTAACACCTGCCGGGGATCAATGATGACGACGATTACCCGCACAATTTTCATCACCATACTACTGCTTGCGGCCAACCCGGTCCTTGCTGCATCATTTGAGACCCGCGAATGGCAAACCACCAACGGTGCCCGTGTGGTGTTTCATCATGCACCCGAAGTCCCCATGCTGGATATCAACGTTGCATTTGCCGCAGGATCAGCCAGGGACGGGGCGCAATTTGGCTTGAGTGCATTGACCACAAACCTGATGGATCAAGGCAATGGCGGCCTTAAAGCAGGTGAAATTGCCGACAAATTTGCCGACACCGGTGCCCAGTATGGTCTTGCCAGCGCCCAGGACATGATGATGCTGTCTTTGAGAACACTCACCACACCAGAGGCCCTCAACAAGGCAACAGAACTGTTTGCCTTGCTTGTCAACCATCCGGACTTTCCTGAAGATGCGTTTAACCGCGAAAAAAACCAGCAATTGCTCGCCATAAAACAGCGCGAGGAATCTCCTGACAAGGTAGCCAAAGAAGCATTCTACCAGGCATTGTACGATCAGCATCCCTATGCACACCCGGTCAACGGCCTGTACCATACGGTGGAGGCGCTGGAAGTCCGGGATGTTCGTCACTTCCATCACCACTATATCGTCGGCAGCAATGCGGTGATTGTGCTGGTGGGAGGCATTGATGAGGCAATGGCGCATCAACTGGCCGAGCGGATCGTCCATGATCTGCCCAAAGGCCAGCCTGCACCACCCCTTCCAAAGGCCACACCATTAACAAAAGAATTGAATATAGAGATTCCCCACCCGGCTTCCCAGACCGTATTACGCATGGGACAACTGGGCATTACCCACCAGAATAAAGATTACTTCCCGCTGCTGGTAGGTAACTACATCCTGGGAGGCGGCTCGCTGGTCTCAATCCTTGCTGACGAATTGCGTGAAAAACGCGGATTAACCTATGGTGTATATAGCGAATTTTCTCCCATGCCAGGCGTTGGTCCGTTTATGATTTCACTCTCTACCCGAAATAATCAGGCCAAAACTGCCATGGCTGTGACTCATGAAACCCTTGCTGCGTTTGTTAAATCAGGGCCAACAGAACAGGAGCTACGTGCAGCAAAGCAATATTTAACCGGCAGTTTCCCCCTGTCTCTGGACAATAATCGCAGCATTGCCAATACGCTGCTCAGGCTGACGTTCTACCATTTGCCCAAAGACTTTTTGAACACATACATTGCCCATGTCAACGCAGTAAGTACTGCAGACATCAAACAGGCTTTCCAGCAACAAATTCATCCTGACAAGCTGCTGCAGGTATCGGTAGGACGCAAATGAAAGAGACCATTCGCATTATTGGCGGCCAGTATCGCGGCAAAAAGCTGACCTTCCCGCCCATTGACGGGCTTCGCCCCACACCGGATCGGGTTCGCGAGACCCTGTTTAACTGGTTGATGAATGTCATTCACGACGCCCGCTGCCTTGATGCCTTTGCCGGCAGCGGCGCTCTGGGTTTTGAGGCGTTTTCCCGTGGTGCCGGCAACGTTGTGCTGGTTGAACAGGCTCCGCCGGCATACACCCATCTGAAAAAGATCGCTTTGTCATTCAACTCGCCAAACCTGACGGTGCTCAACAAGGACGCTCTTAATTATATTCAAACCACCCGGGAGCAATTTGACATTGTCTTCCTCGATCCGCCCTTTGCAGAAAATCTGTGGCTGGATGTCATTCATGCCCTGGAACATTCGACTGTGCTGGCTGAAAACGGATTGATTTATGTTGAATCACCACAGGCGCTCACCCTTGATCCGGTTTTCTGGGAACAGGTTAAATTAAAAAAAGCCGGGCAGGTGGTTTACGGGCTCTATCGAAAACGGGAACAAACGAACCCTTGACAAGCCGCCTGGCTCCTGTTTCAATCAGCTTAATACTCATGATCCAAAAGCATCTATAGATGAACAAAAAACTGACCGGTTTGTTGATGGCAATATCACTCTTGACTGGATGTGCTTCAAATGTCATCTATAAAAAACCGCCAGCCAATGCCCCGGCCGATGATGCCAGCATTAAACTGGCCGAAGCGGCAAACTCGGTCAGTGACTCCATGATTGACATGGCGCGTGTTGAAAAAACAATCATGCCGCCAAATCATGACAACACCATGACCATTCCCAACGCATATAATTTGCAGGCACGCGCCTCTGTGGACTGGTCTGGTCCGATCGCAGAAGTCACAGGCAGGGTGGCCAGAGCCGCACATTATCGTTTAAGGGTACTGGGACCGGCGCCAGCAATACCCATATTAATCAGCCTTGATGCCAAAGATCAAAGTCTGGCCGAGATTTTGCGCAACATTGACTATCAAGCCGGTAAAAAGGCTTACATTCATGTTTATCCTGACAGTGAGGTTGTTGAGTTACGCTATGCCAATACTTTCTCGTAACATTGCAATCTTCCTTGTCGCATTGATTGTTGCTGCGTGTGCACCTAAAACAACCAATCAAACAGACGATACAGACTCTTTGGCTGGTCTGCAGTCGATGACGAACACCAAAAAATCATCCGCACAGAAAAAAGCCTCGACAGGCAAGATTCGGGAAATGGCGCTGAAGGAAACCGCCCTGAGCCTTGGCGCACAATCCGGACTGGCCTGGCGGGCTAAATTTATTGACGAACAGCTGGTGAAACAAACCCGAAATCTGGATGCCATTTTTGATTTTAAATCGCTGGTGCTTGAACATAATGTGTTGCCACCGGTTCTGCTTGAGGGACGCAATACACTGAACCTCGCTGACACCCAAACCATTCGCGTTTCTGATCGCACCTACAAGGTTGCAAAACAGGCGCACTTTATTACCACGCCGCCGGACTGGAGACAGTACCTGTGGATGGACTACAAAAAACCTGACCCGCCACATGTCTCGTTATTGCCCTCAACCAAAGAGGAATGCCAGGTCTGGAAACATTTCGTCACCAAAGGCTGGGAAAACGGGGTTGATCAAGCCAATACCATTCTGGAAGAAAACATCGCCCGCATCAAGGAAGACTTCAGCGGCATGATTTTATATCGAAAATTGCTCGCCATGAACATGGTGTCGCCACCCTACGTCTCCAATACGTCTCTGGGGGTCACAGGCGACGGGGATGAAATTCATATCGATGATCGCGTATTGCGTATCACCGCCCTGCCTGCGCTAAACATCAATAGTGAGGAATGGCGTGCAGCCGTAGCCAAAGATGAAGATGTTCTGGAACAATTCAGAAACATGGAAAAACAGGTGGCCACTGCTAAAATTACTATTACCAGCAAAACATGGCAGCCACTGATTACGCCACACTAAAGGCTCGAATATGACAGAAATCACGAATATCAGTCTGATGCCCGATGAACCCACACGCTTCACCCCCGTCTTCATGGATAGAATGCTGGAGCATTCGCAACGTATGGATGCATCAGACATTACCATTCAAACGGGCTCGCCCATCTATGCTGAAGTGTATGGACGATTAATCAAACTCACCAACCGCTCCCTGTCGAATACCGAGCTGGGTGACCTGATTAACGGGATTTATGGTCCAAACGGAACAACCCAGCTGTTGTCAGGCAAGGACATTGATACGCATTATGAATTCAAGCCCAATCGCGGCGTACGTTTTCGCTATCGTGTCAACGCCACAGCCTGCCTTGTTGAAGGTCATGATGGCATCCAGATCACCCTGAGAACGATTCCCACCACCCCACCAAGGCTTGATAGCATGGATCTTCCCGATGTGCTGCTGGAAGCCATAGCGCCCCAGGAAGGCATCGTATTTATTACCGGCTCAACCGGATCAGGAAAATCAACCCTGCTGGCTTCCATCATTCGGGATCTCATTGAAAAAGAGGATTCAAACCGCAAGGTCCTGACCTATGAATCGCCAATTGAATTTGTTTATGATGAAATTGAAACCACTTCATCGGTGGTCAGCCAGTCAGAAATCCCGCGTCATCTGCCCTCTTTTGCTGACGGTGTCCGCAATGCCCTGCGTCGCAAACCACGGTTAATCATGGTTGGTGAGTGCCGGGATGCAGAAACCATCAGTGCAGCACTCGAGGCAGCATTAACCGGTCATCCGGTCTACACCACCCTGCATACATCCGGTGTGGCTGAAACCATGCGCCGTCTGGTCACCTCATTTTCCGGTGAAGAGCGCCTGGGGCGCACGATTGATATACTGGAAACCATACGCCTGTGTATCTGGCAAAAACTGGTCCCTACAGTCGATGGCAAGCGTGTTGCCCTGCGTGAATACCTGGTGTTTAATGAATCTATCCGGGACAAGCTTCTGGAATGCGATCCCAACGACGTGACCAATGCCACCCACAAACTGGTTCGAGAGTACGGGCAACTGATGACGACCGATGC
>CAZDYY010000101.1:0-5792 GCA_964509745.1 uncultured Legionella sp.
TACTGGGAGATGCCTGAGCTGGCGTTGCCCGGGCTGGGGGTTTAATCCCCCTGCAGTTCCAGCGCAATTTTATACAACTCATTTTTATTTTCATCCGTCAATTGTGCTGCAATTTTGACAGCCTGCTTCAGGGGGATTTCCTTTAATAACACCTTTAACAGGTTGATGGTATGATTGCTTGTGTCGTTTGATTGCACTCTGGGTGGAATGATCAGCACAAATTCACCCTTGCAATGTCCGGGGTCTGCCTGTAACCATGTTTTGATTGTGGCGCAGTTTCCGGCAATAAAGCGTTCAAATGTTTTTGTCAGTTCCTTTGCCAGGACCAGTTCAAAATCGTTGCCAAACACCGTGGCCATATCATCAATGCATTCCTCGATACGGTGCGTTGATTCATAGAAAACCAGAGTGTGATCGATTCCCTGCAAGGATTCAAGCTTGCTGCGTCTGGCAGACTGCCTTGCAGGTAAAAAACCAAAAAAGGAGAACGTGTCACACGGCACCCCGGCAGCCGATAATGCGGTGATTAACGCACAGGCGCCGGGTATGGGAATAACGTTGATGCCGTGAGATTGGGCCAGTTTTACCAGCGGGAAACCCGGGTCGCTAATCAAGGGTGTGCCTGCATCGCTAATGAGTGCAAAAGATTTTCCCTGCTGGAGGGCGGCAATAATCGATTCACTTTTGTTTGCTTCATTGTGTGCATGCAACGATACCAGCGGTTTTTTTATTCCCAGCAGGTTTAAGAGTTGCATGGAGTGCCGCGTATCTTCAGCCAGGATGGTATCCACTGTTTCAAGGATATTTAATGCGCGCAAGGTAATGTCATCACGGTTGCCAATCGGGGTGGCCACAATGAAAAGCGTCCCTGTGGTTGTTGCTGAATTGCTCATATTGGTTTATCCTCTTGATCTTTTGCGTCCTGGATTATGGTTTTATGTTGTTATTCATCCGATGTTTGAAAACAGTTTTACTGATTTTTTGTGTGCTTGGTCTCACTCAATGTGCTACCCGTGTGGCGAGAGAAAATCATTCTCCGGTTAGTCAGGCCAGTCAGGGTGGTCCAAAGCTGGTCAGCCCATATACCATGCCGGCTGCTGCCTACCTTGCCATGGCAAAGAACCAGTCCGGAACTGAAAAGCAGTCCTTGCTGCTCATGGCTGCAGGACGGCTGATTCATGATGGTCAATGGCGGCAAGGTTTGGCTATTTTAGCACAGACGGGTGAATTATCGGCAGAACTGGCGGATGAAAAAAGTCTGTTGCTTGCCAAAGTGGATCTGATTCGCGAGCAACCACGTGCTGCAATTGCCAAACTGGCTGCTGTGTATGATGTGAATAACCTGCCAGTATATTACCAGGTACAGTTCCACGAAATGCTGGCCTATGCCTATCAAACCAGTGGTAATCCGGCCAACTCTGTACTGGAGCGCATTAAACTGGAAGGTTTGCTGCCTGATGAGGCGTCCAGGGCTAACAACCGGCGTGCCTTGTGGTTATCGTTAACCGTTCTGCCCGTTGCCGAGCTGGATACCCTGGCCATGGAAGCGACCGATGGGTCGGTTCTGAAAGGCTGGATGCAACTGGCACTGATTTCACGCAAGCAATATGACAATCCACAGTCCATGCTTGACCAAATAGAACGCTGGCAAACGCAGTACCCGAATCATCCGGCCAATTATATTTTGCCCACACCGCTGAACAGTGTAAGAAGCCGGCTGTATCCCGCACCGCAACAAGTCGCCCTGCTATTGCCGGTAACTGGTCCTCTTGCAGGTCCTGGCGGCGCTATCAGGGATGGTTTTATGGCGGCATATGATGCCAGTCCTGCGCATGCTTACATGAAAGTCAGGGTATATGATACCGCATCAGCAAATGTTGCTTCCCTGTATCAACAGGCAGTCAATGATGGTGCCCAGTATGTTGTGGGCCCGTTGAGCAAACCGAATGTGAGTGCCGTTGCATCCATGAATCACCCCGTACCGACCTTGTTGTTGAATGATCTTGAGGGCGGCACTACGGCCAACGCCTGGCAGTTTGGTTTGTCGCCTGGCAATGAAGCCCGTCAGGTTGCTGCCCACGCACGCAAGCGCGGACTTTCACGTGCCCTGGTGATTGCGCCAACCGGCTCCTGGGGAGCTGATGTGGTGAATGCGTTTGCCAGTCAGTGGCGAGCCAGTGGCGCTCAAATCGTTGATACGATGTATTACGGTCCTCATGATGACATGAATGCCAGCATCCGTAATTTTTTGCATGTATCTGACAGCGAGGCGCGCAGCAAGCATCTCCAGCAGCTGCTGGGGCACAATATTGAATCGGCGCCGGGCCGACGCAAGGATTTTGATGTGATTTTCCTGCTGGCTTACCCGTCAAAAGCCAGACAAATCATGCCGATGCTGAAGTATTACTATGCAGGCGATGTTCCCGTGTATGCGACATCCAGTGTCTATTCAGGCAGTGCCAGTTCAATGCAAGACAGGGATTTGGACGGGGTTATCTTCTGCGACATGCCCTGGGTATTCAGTCATCAAATGGGGGCGCGTAACTGGCCTGAACAATTTAACAGTTATAACCGTCTCTACGCCCTGGGGATGGACAGTTTTGCCTTGTCCAGCCAGCTGAATCAACTGATTTTGTTCCCGGCGCTGGGTGTGAGTGATAAAAGCGGAGTGCTCTATCTGAGTGGCAACAATCAGATTGCGCGTATTCTTGCATTTGGGCAGTTCAGACAGGGCCTGGCGGAAAAGATGGGTGATAACCGGTAGATGCAGTCCTTCCTGAACACCCCATTCAAAATAGGCAATCTAACCCTGCCCAACCGGCTGGTTCAGGGTCCCCTGGCAGGGTATAGCTGTGCCCCGTTTCGCCAGTTGTTTTATCGTTATACCCCGCCGGCCTATTGCGTGACCGAGATGATCTCGGCGAATGATGTGCTGTCCCGGCATTTGCCTGATTCACGCTATTTGTATCGCGCGCCGGAAGAAAAACGTCTGTGCTATCAATTGTCTGGCAATGATCCTCAAACTGTCGCTGCGGCAGCCATGCGTGTTCAATCACTGGGTGCGGATTTGATTGATCTGAATTGTGGTTGTCCGAAAGCCAAGATTCGGAAAAAAGGTGCAGGCAGTGCGTTACTGGATGACGCTCAGCGCTTGCTGGATATTGTCCGGGCAGTTCGCGCGGCAGTTGCCATTCCCTTTACGGTCAAGATTCGTATCGCAGGTGATGAACGGGATTTGGTGCTCGCGGAAAAGCTTGAACAAGCCGGGGTGGATGCCTTGATTGTGCATGGCCGGCGCTGGACGGATGATTATGATGTATCTTGCGATCTTGCCCAAATTGCAGCGATCAAACGGGCAATAGCCATTCCGGTGATTGCAAACGGAGATATTGCTGATCAATTATCGCTGGCCCGGGCGCATGCTGTTACGGGTTGTGATGCATATATGATTGCGCGGGCCGGGAGTGGCAATCCATGGTTGTATCAGTACTTATTGTCTGGTCATATTGTTGAAATTTCGCAAGTTGAGCGAATAAATTGTTTTATGGAGCACTTGCAGGGTCTGGCAAATCTTGATGGCGAGTATCAGGCTGTTTTGCAAAGTAAATCTTTAGTCCGCTACTATTTCAGGAGTTTATTGAGTAGTTCACAATTACAAACGTTTTATATGCTGGATAATTTACAGGCAATTAATCTATATACTTTTTAAGGACGGTGATGCACAATGTAGTATGAAAAGTATACTAATTTGCCATCATAACGATCAATTTGACCTTCAGGTTATGTCCCGGTGGTTGTCTTCATTCTCACAACTTAAAGCAATTATTGTTATAAAAGAGCCTAAAAAGGTATTTTTTCATCGAATCAAGGCCGAGCTTCGACGAACAGGCATTTTCAGATTAATTGACGTTGTTGTTTTTAAACTGTATTACAAGTTGTTTTTATCCAGATCAGATCATCAGTGGTTACACAAACAACTGATTGCGATAAAACAAAAATATCAGGATATTTCTGATGATGTAAAAATTATTTTTACTGACAATCCAAATTCTGATAAAGACAGGAAAATTATTGCTGATCTTTCTCCTGATATCATTATTGCAAGATGCAAGACGTTGTTAAAAAGGGAAATATACTCAATTCCCCTTAATGGAACATTTGTTATTCATCCCGGAATTTGTCCTCAATACAGAAATTCTCATGGTTGCTTTTGGGCACTGGCTAATAATGATTTAAGTCATGTTGGGGTGACGTTGCTTAAAATAAACGATGGAATCGATACGGGTCCGGTGTATGGTTATTATTATTACCCCTTTGATGAAATGAGAGAGTCTCATATCAGGATTCAGTATAAAACAGTGATTGAAAATCTGGATAACATTCAAAAAAAACTTGTTGAAATAAATGCATTAGAAGCAACGGCAATAGATACATCTGCCAGTGCATCAAAAAATTACGGGCAGGTATGGGCAACTGGATATGTCAGGTGGAAATATAATGCAATGAAACGAAACTATTATCGGAGCAGGGTAACCAGCTTGCTTTATCATGACGTTATTATTGATCATCAATATGATGCCAGTGGATTTTCTGGTGGTGGTGCCGATCTTTATAAACTGGAGCTGTCGTTATTTGTAAGGCAGATGCAGGCAATCAGGGATTGCAATAATGGAGCGCCGGTCATTGTTTATGATCTTGAGCGACGGAAAAATGAATGTTTTAAATGGATGTTGACTTTCGATGACGGAGGAAAATCATCAATGCTGATTGCTGATTTACTGGATCAGTATGGCTGGAAAGGGCATTTTTTTATAACAACATCATACATTAATCACCGAGGTTTTTTGACTACTGATGACATTAAAAGCTTGCATCAACGTGGTCATGTGATTGGAAGTCATTCACACACCCATCCTGCCCGGATGTCTTCCTTGAGCAATGCTGATTTATTATCTGAATGGTTATCAAGTTTGGATGTTTTGTCGAAAATTTGTGGTTCACGTATAGAGGTCGCATCAGTTCCAGGAGGATATTATTCGCGCAAGACAGCTGAAATGGCACAGAAATGTGGAATCAAATGGTTGTTTACTTCTGAGCCGGTCAGGAAAATAAAAGTGATAAAGAATTGCCTGATTTTAGGTCGATACTCTATTCAGAAAAATACAAAACCTTGTTATCAAATCAAGATTATTTCCGGTAATGTTCGCGTCTTGTGTCGTTTGTATATTATTTGGAACATTAAAAAAATTTTGAAATTTTTAGGTGGAAAATATTATACAAAAATACGGTCATATTTATTGAATGGTTAAGATAATGTTCATACTTTCGGGTGTTACACGTCTGGAATGTTGGTAACGCTTAAATTTTTTAAAAAAATGATATATGTCCATCTATGCTCCTACATACATCATATTTAATTTCTTGTATATTTAGCGCCAATCTTTTAAGACGTCCGGAATAGAAAATGGATATGTGCGGATGGGGTCGATATCCAAAAATAAATGCGAGTGTGATGGCCCCTGGATCAAAATCGCACTGCAAGTATGTATTGTCTGCCACCGATACCTGTATTGCACGTGGTCTTGGGCGAAGTTATGGTGACAGTAGCCTGGCTCCCTTCATGCTTGATACACGCTATCTTGATCATTTCATTGATTTTGAAAATACAACCGGTTTGTTAAAATGTGATGCAGGGATTTCACTGGATGACATTTTACAAATTTTTACGCCCCGGGGCTGGTTTTTGCCGGTAACGCCAGGCACTCGCTTTATTACCATTGGAGGAGCTATTG
>CAZDYY010000101.1:5802-6913 GCA_964509745.1 uncultured Legionella sp.
AGCGATGTGCATGGCAAAAATCATCATCTTGATGGTACATTTACCCGGCATATAAATGAAATTGAAGTGCTTCTTGGGAATGGGGAACTGATTAAAGCATCACGAACAGTAAATTCCGACCTTTTTCATGCCACATGTGGCGGCATGGGACTAACGGGAATTATTCTTTCAGCCTCTATCTATCTTAAGCCGATTCGCTCCAGCGATATGATTGAAACAACCATCAAGGCGCCGAGCCTGGATGCCATACTCTCGGCATTTGCTGACCATAGTACCGCTACATATTCTGTAGCCTGGATCGATTGCCTTGCACGCGGTAAACATTTCGGACGCTCCCTGTTAATGCTGGGTGAACATGCTGAATCAGGGAACCTGAAAACAGGTCATCGTAACTGTCTGCCCGTACCATTTGATATGCCTGCCTGTCTACTGAACCATACTACAGTCAAATCGTTTAATGCCTTGTATTACGGGGGTATGCAACAAAACATGCGCACCAGGCGGGTGCCCTTTGAATCATTCTTTTATCCGCTCGATACACTCTGCAACTGGAATCGTCTTTATGGCAAGTCAGGCTTTGTTCAATACCAGTTTGTGTTGCCATTTTCAGCAGGCGTCACTGGACTGCAAAACGTACTGGAACATATTGTGAACTCTGGTCAGGGATCGTTTCTTGCCGTGTTAAAGGTATTTGGCAAGCAAAATCAAAACCTTTTATCATTTCCCGAGAAAGGTTACACGCTGGCGCTCGATCTGAAAGCTGAGCCAGCAGTCTTTCAGTTACTTGATGAACTCGACAAACTGGTCCTCAATCATGGCGGAAGGATTTATCTGGCAAAAGACGCCAGAATGAGTGAGGCTACCTTTAAGACAGGATATCCAAAATGGCAGGAATTTGAGAACATACGAGAAAAATATCACGCCATTGGGAAATTCGCATCAATACAATCAAACCGCTTGGGACTCAAATGAAAAAAATTCTGATTATCGGCGCTACCTCTGCAATAGCAGAAGCCACTGCCCGGCTTTGGGCCAAAGAATCGAACCGGCTGTATTTAATAGCCAGAAATGAAGAACGATTAAAAGCAATTGCCAGTGATTTGCGAATCAG
>CAZDYY010000102.1:0-6904 GCA_964509745.1 uncultured Legionella sp.
GCCCTGGAGAGAGTTTATGGAAGAGCTTTGGGGTGGAAAAATTATTCATTAAGCTTATATGGTGATAATAACTGATATTGCGGGTGGTGAATGGCCAGAGCGCGCCAGAGCAGCCGCGCTTAAGCTGACATCCATTGATAACGCGACAAGCAGCGATGGCACGGAAATTCTGGCAAGCATTAAGGAAATTTTTGAACATAAGCAAATTGACCGGATCAGCTCAGTCGATTAAATCAATGAATTATGCATTGACGATGAACAACCATGGGCAACCTGTTATTACGGAAAACCAGTTATTTTTGGTGTATTTTTTTGTGCAACCATGAAATCATGGTCTACGCTTTAAATATAAAAATGATTCTATCTAAAAGCGCAGTGCATCATGACATTATCCTTTGCAGAAATGAAAAAGCTGGTTTCAGATGATGATTTTTTTCCAAAGATCCTGATTATCTTTTTTCAATAGAACGCAACATCATTGATTTGGTCAACGAAAATTTCCGGAAAGTGTTAGATAGGTCGTGGGAGCAATATTGTTTATAATTCAAACTGCAATTTAATAATATGTCGAAAAAAATAGATTTTATCGACATATTATATAGATATGTCGATGGTATAAACATATACTACTAATATGTCGAAAATTACCGGTTTTTTAAACATGACTTTTAATTCCAGTCAGCCTTACAATGAATTACCTTATCTGCCACCAAAAGCGGTGCTTGAAAATGTCGAAATTTTGAAAGCATGCATTCCAGCCAGAACTGCTCTGGCTGAGCTTAAACAAGCGGGAGAGCTACTTCCTAATCAAGGTTTGTTAATTAATGCACTACCCTTGTTGGAAGCAAAAGATAGTTCCGAAATTGAAAATATTGTGACTACTACGGATAAATTATTTCAGTTTGCTCAAGAAGATACACATGCTGATTCTGCAACAAAAGAAGCATTGCGGTATCGCACAGCGCTTTATCAGGGATTCAAGGCAGTAAAAGCCAGACCTTTAAGTGTCGCTACCGTTGTTAAGGTTTGTTCCACTATCAAAAATATCGATATGGATATACGACGCATACCCGGTACCACAATTGCAAACTCTGCTACTGGTGAAATAATTTATACACCACCAGGGGGGGAAACGATTATTCGCAATCTATTATCTAACTGGGAGCAGTTTGTTCATGGTGATGATAATCTGGATCCACTTGTTCGGATGGCCGTAGCTCATTATCAATTTGAGGCTATTCATCCATTCCTGGATGGTAATGGTCGAACAGGACGAGTAATCAACATTCTATTTTTAATAGAGAAAGAGTTGCTTTCACTGCCCATTTTATATCTGAGTCATTACATTGTACGGCATAAAAAAGAGTATTATCGGTTGTTGGATAACGTGACTAAAAAAAATGAGTGGCAAGAATGGATTTTGTATATGCTCCGAGCTGTTACCCGGACGGCGCAATTAACATATCATAAAATAAATGCTATTCGGCAACTCATAGCGAGCACGACTGATTTTATACGGCAAGAGGCGCCCCGGATTTATAGCTATGAGTTGATCAATCTTATTTTTGAACAACCTTACTGCCGGATTCAAAATCTTATAGAAACTGGTTTGGCTCAGCGTCAAACAGCCTCGACTTATTTAAAAAAATTATGTGAGGTGGGAGTTTTGCAAGAAGTGTCTGCCGGTAAAGAAAAATTATTTGTACATCCCAAATTAATGCAGTTACTGACCAATGACAATAATCAATTTAATGAGTATCCAATAAGTTGAGTAATTGCCAAATTCCCGGTATGGCGTGACCTGGATGGCTTTGACTTTAGCGAGTCCGAGGTCAGGGAACAGCAGATAAGAACCCTTTATGAAGGCCATTTTATCTGGTCCCAAGTGATAGTTAAGAAGTTATGGGTGATTTTAAAAAGGCGTTACAAAATGGTGTCTTTTGTAAAAGCAGAAGCCGGAATGAAGCATTGTCAATAAACACTAAATTGAGTGGCTTGCTCATGAAGGAATTGAGCATTAAAGTCGACGATTTTGTTTCTCAAAAAAGCATTATTTTCCGCCCCTGGATTGTGATCAACACAAAAATTAATCCTGTTCATCCGAATTCTCTCTTGTGATTTTTAGTTATTTGGTTATTGCTGGCTGCTCAAGAATGTTCTCAAACAACCTGCAATTGATCCACGTTTTTCTTGTTGTATTCTTCTCGGATTATTTTGAGTTACAACATAGAGCCGTTCAAACTCCAATGCGGCGTAAATGCCAAGAAGCTGATTTGCTATATTGAATAGTTCAAATAATGTCTTTTCATCGTGCAAATTTAACCAGGGCGAAATACACTCTGATTGAATCTGCCTATAAATGGCATCCGTTGATTTAAGTTCATTCCAATACGTGATGTTCCATAGACACCCATTTAATGAAAAAAATGGATGTGAAACAACCGTTTCGCCCCAGTCAATAATATTGATATCCCCGGTTTTTTCATCCAGCAACATATTATTTTCCTGAAAATCGGGGTGACTGATGGTTTCGGGAATGCCATGTTTGGATAAAACATCACACAACTGCCGGCATGTTGGATACAACTGGTGCAAACGCTCAATTTCTTTTTCTGTTAACCCATCATCCAGTAATAATTCATCTTGCTGGATAAGCTGAGAATAAAGAGATGCAAATTTATCGAGCCGCCAGTCTGGAATGTCCAGTGAAAGTAACTGCTGTGTTTTGTTTTCCAATTGGCGCTGAATGTTTGTATAAGTGCCAATCCCTGATTTCAGCAAGGAGAAACTCACTTGCCCCTTGAACAAGTCACGCAATGATCTGCTTCCACAGGCATTCGTCATAAAACAATTCAGCGCAGGATTCACGGCGAGAATTTCCGGTATATGTTTGCAGCTTTGTTGATGAAGAAAAGTCAATATGTCAGGCTCAAGGAACAAAAATTCAGGTACTTGTTTCAGATAAACAACGCGTTCCGTTGTTTCTATCCTGCAAACGACAGACCAGGACGTTTCCACAACGATTTGATGATCGACAATACTGGATCCTTCATTGGAAGCCAGATAATGCTCCGCCCACTGAAGTGCTTTCTTATATTGGTTCATGTTAATGTTGTCCCATGGCATGCAGTCAGAAACTCCTTCAACGAAACACCGACCCTTCCTTGTTCTTGAAATGATGCTGTAAATTTTGATTTGTCACATGCAGTGATCAACCGATAATTAGCGAATGCCCAATAAATCAGATATAACAAGCGTGCGGTTTCCAAAACATCTAACAAGCGTTCTTTAGTTTCAAAATTCATAAAGTTTTTAAGACAAGCATCCCTAATCCTCAGATACGTGTCAGTCCATCGGCTATCAATACGTCTTTTTGTGAAAGCAGTTGCTGGTACAAGTCAGGAAATTTATCCAGTCGCCAGTCAGGAACGCCCAGATCAAGAAAAACATCAACATGATCTGCAACTGCTACCTGGAGTGATGTGAATTGATCTATCGCTTTACAAAACAGATCTTCATCAAATTTTTGTTTTAGAATCCCTCTTAATGATTTACCCGCATCCTTCATTAAAAAACAATTTAACTCAGGATTGTGCGCAATAACGGTTGGAACCGAAGCATGAAATTGATCATGCAAGGTTTTGATAATGGTCGCTTCCAATCCAGGCAATGCGGGTGTATGTTTCAAATAAATGTAACCATTAGATGTTACAAAGCGGATCATGTAAGACCAAGGTGAATCTTGTACAGTTTCCGGCAGGTTGCTTTTTAGCGTATAGCCGTGAGACGTAAGGTATTTACAAGCCCATTGGATAATTTCATGATTTGGCTTTTCGTTATGTGTCAGTGGTTCAATGGTCATCTTACACATTTCAGTTAAAGTATTACTTGCAAGATATCACACATGAACAGCAAGAGAAATACGGTATTTTTACTGATAGACAAAATCAATTGATCCGGTAGACTGGGCGCAAAATCTTAATTTACAGGAAACATCACCATGTTCTGGCAACAACTTGATACAGTATCAAAGTCCATTTTCATGAATTTTATCGGATTGATGGAAACATGCATTCAAAACACGCATCCGGATAGTCTGTATTATTTTGAAAGAATTCAAGATGATTGTTATTTTTCTCCAAAAATTCCTTTTCCCTTAATGAATGGCATTGCCAGTTTTAGTTCAGATCTGGAATACATTGACAGGACATGCGACAAATTAATTCATCGTTTCAAAAAAAGTCAGTGCCCTGTGACCTGGTTCTGGCCGCATGCTGAAGAGATCCCGGCAAACATTCAATCTGTATTTGAAAAACACGGCTTCAAATCGATGGGGCAGTATCTTTCTATAGCTGTTGAGCGTAAAAAAATCAACGACGTCATATTGTCAGTGGAGGACAACACAACGATTCAACGCGTTGAAACATCCAGCCAGTTTGATGATTTTTTACAAATTACCAAAGAAGTTTACGGAATGCCTGATGTTGCCTTTGAACCTATGGCACGCTTGTACAGCGCATGGCAATACAATAACGACATCAAGCTGTATCTGGCTCTGGTAGATGAAAAACCTGTATCAACATTACTATGTTATGAAAACAATAAGACCATGGGACTTTATAACGGGGCTACGCTTGAAAGCCACAGAAAACAGGGGTTATTAACCAACCTGATTATTCACGCCGTGAAGCAGGTTGATTCAGTCGATTTTGTTGTGGCACAGTTGATGGCATCACAAAACGCCAAGGGAGTTTGCGATCAACTGGGCTTTGAAACCTTCTCGCATTTCACCCCACTTTGTTCAGGCTTTGATTTAGAGACAATGAAAGCTTGATGAAATGAACATATTTTTCATAAAAGTAAAGAGAACGCAGATCACCCAGCGTGGAGAAAAACATAAAAATGAGCATGTTTACAATCTATCACAACCCTAAGTGTTCTAAATCAAGACAAGCATTGGAAATACTCAAAAGCCACCATATTAATCCGGTCATCGTTGAGTATCTCAAAACTCCACTGAACCATGAACAACTCATCCAATTGCGATCGCATTTTGATTTGAAAGACTTCATACGATCCAACGAACCCATCTTTAAAGCACTCAATTTGACTCTGGACGATGAAGATGAAATATTGAGATCTATTCTGAAAGAGCCCATTTTAATGCAACGTCCCATCGTCACATATGGTGAAAAAACTATTATTGCGAGGTCTCCTGAAAATATACTTGCGTTAATTGGTGACGTTGAAAAAGGTCACGTAAACTGATGTGAATAGCATATCTTTCAACTGAAAACATTTATATGAAAAATAAATTATGAAATTACCTATCACTGGCGGATGCTTATGTAGTGCCGTACGTTATGAAATTACCAAGCTCAAGCGGTGGCCACCCGGGATCAACGGCTTGTGAGTGAGTTATTGGAAAAAGATTTGACGCATATTAATACCTGAGCCGGATATTATGGTTTGACGCCGTTGTATATCGCTGTGTTCCATGATGATCCGAACATGATCACGCGCCTGATTGGTTATGGCGCAGATCCTGAAAAACCAAACAAGGACAACCTGTTTCCCTTGTTGATGGCCGCTCATCGCGGTTTGTTCAATACATGCCTTGCACTGATGCTGAGCGGCAGGGTGGATATCAATCGTTCTGCAAGAAAAGGGTATAATGCATTATTTGCTGCTGTAAATTATGGATATACCGCTTTGGCTGAATTATTAATTGTTGCGGGTGCAAAACTGGATATCAGTCTCCAAGTCGAAAAAAAGCTGAAAATCACTCCTGAACAAATGGCTCAGGTTACAGAGAATACAGGCCTTCTAAACTATATAAATGGCATAAAGATCGTGTTGCCACTGGTTTTTCGAGTTTTGGAGGAATTTAAAAATGGTACTGTTTGCATCAATACATTTCATCAGGAATTTTCCCGTGAGGAAGCCCATTGTTATTTAACGACAGTATTCCATTATGAAGGCAACAAATTTAATTTGCTGGTCTCTGTACATGACAAAAATTGATTATGTCTTTCCCGCGAAGGCGCTGAGGAATCCTGTCATTTTTTAGAACAGCGGATATTTAGAACCAATAATAGCGGGCAATAAACATCACAAATAAATTGAAGTGCATACAAATTCATGATCAAATTTGTTTACCAAGACAAAACCGAACAAGAGGATGTATGCACAAGCGATTATTTTGCCAGAATTTACTGGACAACGCATTAGGGAATTCAATTCATTCGAAAAGGAAACAATGTTTGGTAAGATTTTTAAGTGATTTAATGGATTATCCCAATGCAGCAGAATTCAAGCCTTCTTTCTTTTTCAACCATCAAGATCGGCCTGAGGATATAGAGCCTCTATCATGCGGACATAACAAGAGCATGGTCACATGATATTTCCTTCATATAATTTTTAGTGGAAAGGGCACGTAAAAAATCTTCCGCCGATGTCAGTGCGGACACCCGCTCCGTTGTTCCCTGGAAACTATTTTTTCCGACTACAGCGCATATTGTTTTTAATGCACCCAATGATTCTACAAACCAGTCGACCAGACTGAAAAACATGTTTTCCTCGCCTAAAACCCCCGGCACAACATTAATTGCGGCCCCGGATAAAAATAGCAAAATAACGGGAAACATAATGAAGTTTAGTCTTAGTGCCCGAATAATTGCATCCTCGCTTTCAGCAGTGAATTTTTTTACTGATTCAAACGATGAAATTCCCGGGATTCGGGAGGCAAGATTCAAGGCAGTAGCAGGAATCACAAAAACAGGGGTTGAAACAATTGAAATAGCGATGAAAGGGATGGAGGGCAGGAGACAAAGCAAAAACGCCCCGGCAGATTGAGCGTGAGCACGCTATTTGATGGTTATTTTTCCAAGATAATTGATGGTCG
>CAZDYY010000103.1:0-3407 GCA_964509745.1 uncultured Legionella sp.
CGCAAGCGCCAAACCAGGCAACCGGCTGGTAAACAATTCAACCAGGCCATCTGTAAAACGGGTAATGGACGATTGATCATGACGACGCGATTGTTGCCAGATTTGCAGCATGTCCGAACCCGGGCCGTTATTCACAATACATTGCGCAAGCATCGCAACATCACGCAAACCAAGGTTAAATCCCTGACCTGCAACCGGATGCAGGGTATGGGCTGCATTTCCCACAAAAACAACCTTGTTCATTACCGGTTTTGGCATCAGCACCTGGCTTAGCGGATAAACCTCACGCTGACCTGCACGGGCAAAACGACCCAGTCGATAGCCAAATGCCCGCTGCAAATGGTGTAAAAAATCAGTGTCTGATGCAACCATCAGCCGAGCAGCCTCTTCTGGCGCCATTGCCCAAACCATTGATGCACGGGATCCGGGCAAAGGCAGCAGCGCCAATGGTCCCCTGGGTGTAAACCTTTCATAGGCATAATGCTGATGCGCACGTGCAAGGCCAATGTTGGCAACAATTGCATGCTGTTTATAATCCTTGATTATGGTATCCAGGCCACAAAGGGTGCGCACAGTGGAATGGGTACCATCTGCAGCAACAATCAGGCGGGCCTTGACATGCAAATCACCGGATGCACAAACGATGGTTGCAGTGCCCTCATCTGCGTTAATTTCAGTGAGTTTTGCAGGTGCAATAATACGCTGTTGATCCAGCAACTGGTACAGGGCACGGTTAATATGGTGCATTTCTGCAACATAACCCAGCGGTTTTTGGGCATCGCCGTGCAAACGCGCATTACCGAAGCGTCGCTGTTCAGACACATGAATGGTATGAATTGCTGCTGCCGAATCCTGTAGCAATGGCCAGACGCCAAGCATTTGCAAAATGCGCATGCTGGCAGGCGAGATGGCAAGACTGCGTGCGTCAAAACAGGCCTGCTCCTGATCTGAAAACGGCCTCGATTCAACCAGCAGGGTACTCAAGCCGGAATCAGCCAGAGCCAGCATCAACGCAGCACCGGTCAGGCCGCCGCCGACAATCAGAATATCAACGTCGCGATCAACCACGCACCAGAGCCTCTAAATCATCAACGTCCACTGCAAGAGCAGCCGTTAAATTGTCATGACCATCAGCGGTGACAAGGATGTCATCTTCAATCCGCACCCCGATATTCCACCAGCGCTCGTCCACATCCAGCCCCTCGCGGATATATATTCCGGGTTCAACCGTCAGGACCATGCCGGGTTCCAGTGCACGCCATTTGCCTTCAAGCTTGTAACGTCCACAATCATGCACATCAAGACCCAGCCAGTGGCCGGAGGTATGCATATAAAACGGCTTATAGGCTTCAGCAGCAACAAGATCATCCACCATGCCACGCAACAACCCCAGAGAAACCAGTCCATCGGTTAAAATATTTACGACTGTGCGTTGAATATCATCCCAGACACACCCGGGTTTCACACAGGCAATACCTGCCTGTTGTGCACGCAGTACCAGTTCATAAATTGCACGCTGCTCTGCACTGAACCGTCCATTAACAGGAAATGTCCGGGTAACATCTGCAGCATAATTTTCAAACTCGGCACCCGCATCAATCAAAACCAGATCCCCTTGCCGCAAGGGCTGATTATTGTCTGTATAATGCAACACACAGGCATTGGCGCCTCCGGCAACGATGGAATCATAAGCAACGCTGCGACATCCATGACGGGTCAATTCATGAATGATTTCTGCTTCCAGCTGATATTCATATTTTGCCTGCTGGCAAGCCTGCATGGCACGCTGGTGAGCCGAGACAGTGATATTGCCTGCCTGGCGCATCAATGCGATTTCTGCTTCACTTTTAAATAATCGCATGTCTCCCAAAACCGGGGCAAGATCACAAAACGCTTCCGGCGCTTTCATGCCACGGCGGGCATGGCTTTTCACGGCTTGCCAGGCATGCTGGATTCGCACTTCCCAGGCGGGATAACGACCCATTGCATAATAAACTGCATTATTGTCAGTCAGTAATGCCGGTAACCGCTCCTCGAGTTCAGACAACGGCCATGCACCATCAACACCCAGGACACGGCGCGCATCGTCCTGACCGAGACGTTTGCCTGTCCACTGCTCCTCGGCGGGATTGCGCGGACGATTAAATAATAAACTCACCGATCCGGTGCCGGATGTAATCAACAGCAAGGCATCCGGTTCATTAAAACCCGTCAAATAGTAAAAATCACTATCCTGACGAAAGCGATAATGCGCATCACCATTGCGCAGGGTTTCACTGGCTGCTGGAATTACGGCAATGCAGTTGGGTGGTAATCGTTTGGCCAAATCACGACGCCGGGCTTTGTAATCTGGTGCTGGCATTTTCAAATCCTCTTAATGTGCCGTTTCAGCCTCACCCCGATCCGGGTGATTTGTTTGCAAATCGCTGTGGATATGCAACACCGCCATGCGCGTGTATTCAATGACCTCGGTCAGCGCACGTTCGTCTTCTTCATTGATATCCAGTGACTCGTAATCCATGTCTGCAAATTCTGTTATGTGCAGCAACGCATCCTGTGTATCATCGTCTTCCAGCTCGTTATAATCAACGCCAGACATCCTGATCCCCTGAGTATAGCCATCACACCAGTCACAAAATGACTGTGCCCGCCTGTCCATCGGTTCATTTTCATCCAGCAGCAGGAGCTGAAATTCAAACCCCATGCTTTCAATCTGGTGCTGGGTGACCGTGAACACTTCAAATATCGCCATGGCAGCGGGTCGGGTAGCGGGATCATTAAGATTGGGGATTAATGTACGCAACCAGGCGATACCGTCCTGGACTGTTCCGGCGGATAAATAACCACACATGATGCCATGCAATTCACTGCCGGAAAATGGTAATTCCAGCGGCGCTATGGAATCAACGAATGTTTGATAAACGGGTAACTGCAGGTTGTCCTGAATGCTTGACATGGGAAACTCTTTTTTAAAAAAATATCAAATTATAAGCGTAGTCAGTATATAATAGCTATTTTGCCCGAACAAGCCGAAATTTTTACCATTCAGGCAAGGCAATGACATTAGAGATAATTATGACAACCACCATCCAGATATTATCAAAATCCTATCAAATCAACTGCCCTGAGGGTGAAGAGGAAAATCTGCAGCTGGCAGCAAATAAATTAAATGAGCAACTGCGCCAGACCAGGAGCGCATACAGAAAACTGGATGATTATCAGGTATTACTAATGGCCGCTCTGCACATCAGTCATGAGCTGGTTACCTGCGAACACCAGCAATCAGAACAACGCCATCAGCTTGCAAAATTTATTAATACACTGGAAAGTACAGTTGGCGTGGCTGATGAAGAAGAGACATCTCATCAAAGCATGCCAAGAGCTGCAACAGGGCGCAGAAAAACGCC